>JBGPTG010000004.1:0-32439 GCA_041490545.1 Gammaproteobacteria bacterium | reverse complement strand
GGACACGCACAGCGTGCCTCGGCGGGATTCCGGAATGAACACCGTCTCCACGGCGCTGCCGTTGCCGACGTGGAGCAACCATTTGCGGGTCCCGTCCGCTGCGACGCGGCTCCCCACGATCTGTGGCGGCACAACCGACGCTGCCTGCGCCAGCTTGTCCCGCAGCGGTGCCGCGAGATCGCTCATGCGGCTGAACTCGGATTCCCCGAAGCGGTATACCCAGCGCTTGAGTTGCCGCGCGCGAAACGGCTTCTCGCCCAGACCGGCGATGAAACCAGCGAGTTCCTCCGCGTCCAGTCCCAGTAGGTTGACGCTCATCTAGCTGGCGTATATCTCTAGCGCAGGAAAAAAGTATGCAATCTCGACGCGCGCCGTCTCCGGGCTATCCGAGCCGTGTACTGCGTTGGCATCGATGCTGTCGGCAAAATCGGCGCGAATCGTGCCCTTGGCGGCGTTCTTCGGATCGGTCGCTCCCATCAATTCACGGTTTCTGGCGATGGCACTCTCTCCCTCGAGCGCTTGAACCATGATGGGACCGGAGGTCATGAACTTGACCAGGTCCCGGAAAAACGGACGCTCGCGGTGCACCGCATAGAAACCTTCGGCTTCGGCCTCAGAGAGCCGCATCATGCGCGCGGCGGTGATCTTCAGGCCGGCCTTCTCGAACCGCGAGTAGATCTGTCCGATGACATTCTTTGCCACCGCGTCAGGCTTGACAATGGACAGGGTTTTCTCGACGGCCATGCTGAATCTCCAATCGTAGCGGGGAACGTATCAAGATAGGCGGTGTTACGTCTAAGGTTTTATTTTAACAGGCTTTTGCCCGTAGGGTGGCCGGCTGCTGCAGTCCCTTCCGCAGTCCAATACGCGGCCAACTTCGCCGAGCAGCAAGTGACCCGGGTTGAGCGTCAGCCTCTTGTCAGTTTGCCCTCAGGTATCTGCAAGCCTGCGCGCGTACATTCTTTCGTGTAGTCTCTTTCCTCCTCTGTAGCGTGGGGGCGTACACCGCCTCCACGCTCTCTTTTTTCCGGCTCCCTCCGATTTGTATGCGCTGGCACAGGTTCCGGGCGTTGGTCGCATGTTATTCTGAAGCGGAATACAGTACGACAAACTTGTCATGCGAGTTTTGATCGTCGAGGACGACAAGGCGCTTGCCGACGGGCTGGTGCGAACCCTGAAGCAGTCCGGCTACGCGGTGGACCACGCCGAATCCGGAGAACTGGCGCTGCGGGCCTGCGCGGAAGAGCACTACGATCTGATCGTCCTGGATGTGAGCCTTCCGGGTATCGACGGTTTCGAGGTGCTGCGCCGCCTGCGCCGCGACAACCACGCCGGCAGCATCCTGCTGCTCACCGCGCATGATGCAGAACCGGATCGTGTTCGCGGACTGGATCTCGGCGCGGACGACTACGTTACCAAACCGTTTTCCCTTCCCGAACTCGAAGCGCGCGTGCGAGCACTCATCCGACGCAGCCAGGTGGTGAGAAGCCCCAAGCTTCACTTCGGCCGGCTGACGGTGGATACGGCCGCCCGACGGGCGAGCGTCGGGTCCGATGCGCTTGAGCTCACGCCGCGGGAGTGGGCGGTACTCGAGTACCTGTTGATGCGGGTCGGACAGGTCGTCAGCAAGGAGCACCTGCTCCAGGCCATGTGCAGCTGGGACGACTCGCTCACCCACAATGCCATCGAGGTCTACGTCTCGCGGCTGCGCTCGAAACTGCAGCACGCCGGCATCAGGATTCGCACGGTCCGCGGGTTCGGATATATGGTGGACGATCCCGATGCGAGCTAGCCGTAGCCTGCGCCTGCGTCTTACCTACTGGCTGATCGGGCCGCTGCTGCTGCTGGTGGCGGCAGGCAGCCTGGTTTCGTACCGGATTGCCTTCCACGCGGCGAACCAGGCCTACGACAGCGCCCTGCTCGATCCGGTACTGGCGATCGCGAGCCATATCCGCCGCAGAGGTAGCCGGCTCGAGCTCGACTTGCCATCGATCGCCATAGAGGCCTTGCGCACCGACACCGAGGATCGGGTCTTCTACCAGGTACTGGGACCCGATGACGATCTCGTGGCCGGAACACCGCGGCTTCCCGCCCCGCCGCAGCGCCTCGCGCCGGAGGAGCACGCCTTCTACGACGCCACGCTGGAAGGGGAGCGGGTACGTGTCGCCGCGCGCGCGGTCAGGGTCGACGACAGCATCGCGATCGTCCAGGTTGCCGAGACCCTGATCAAGCGCGACAGGTTGGTGCTGGAACTGCTGGTCGCCTCCACGATCACGCCGCTGATGATCGCGTTCGCAGCGGTTGTGCTTTTCTGGTTCGGTATCGGTCAGGGGCTCGCGCCGCTGGAACGCCTTCGCGACGAGATCGCGTCGCGCTCCCCGCGCGACCTCCGCCCGGTGCCGGAGCACGACAAGCCCCAGGAGGTGCGGCCGCTCGTGGGCGCCCTGAATCGGCTCCTTTCCCGCCTCAACGCCGCCATCGGGGCGCAGCAGCGCTTCATCGCCAATGCCGCCCACCAGTTGCGCACCCCCTTGTCTGGACTTAAAACGCACGCCGAGCTGGCCAGGCGTCAACCCTCCACCTTGGAGCTGAAATCGCTTCTGGACATGATTTCCGGGGAAACGGAACGCACAAGCCACCTCGTAAATCAGCTGCTGACGCTGGCGCGCGCCGAACCGGGGGAAACGAGCACGGGGCAACCGGTCAATCTGCACGAAATCATCGGTCGCGACCTCCGCGACTGGGTACAGCGTGCGCTGAAGAAAAACATCGACCTGGGTTTCGAACTCGAGGACGCGTGGACGCTGGGTGAGCCGCTCCTGCTTCGCGAACTGGTGGCGAACCTGCTCGACAATGCGCTCGCCTACACGCAGGTCGGCGGCAGCGTCACAGTGCGCACGCGGGGCGGAGACGGCGAAACCGTCCTGGAGGTCGAGGACAACGGACCGGGTATACCGGAGAGCGAGCGCGAAAAAGTATTCGAACGCTTCTACCGGGTGGCCGCCACAGGAGGCGAAGGCTGTGGGCTGGGACTTTCAATCGTCTCGGAGATCGCCGAGCGGCACAACGGCAGGGTCGAGCTTACCGAGCCAGCCGGCAGCCGCGGCACGCTGATGCGGGCAATTTTTCCCCGGCTGGCTGCCGACACCGTGCGCACGGCTACGACGGTCGCCCGCGTCGGATAATTCCGGCGCGTCGCCCAGCGCCTAGGCGAAACGTTCCCAGGAAACGATCAAGCCGCGCTCGCCGGGAACAGCCAGGTACTCGCAGGCGTTGCCGACGCCGGGAACCGAAACCAGATCCTCCCCGCAGAAAAGCAGCGGCGTGTGTTCGCGCACCCAGACCGGAACGCCGCGCTCGCGGAACAGGTTCTTCAGCGTCCGCCGCGGCCTGCGGGAATCCAGTCGCAGCCGTTCCCCTCCCTGGCGCAGGCGTACGCTCACCGGCGCGAGTCGCAGCTTGGCCAGACTCAGGCCCCGCCCCTCCTCGGGCCGGAATGTCAGAGCGCCACCAAGCGCCGGCAGGGGAAGCGCGTTCTCCCCGTTCCAGTCCTGGTGAAATTCGGGTGGCAGAGCTTCCCCGGTGCGCGCAAGATGGAGCCTTCCACGGTGACGCAGGAACTGCCAGCCCGACACGGCGAGGCTCGTGCGGGCGTCCGTGCCACATGCCCTCAACTGTCGCAGAAACTCCTCGACTTGCGCGGCGGCGGGCGGCAGGGCGCCGCGAAGCTCGCACCAGAATCTGAGCAGATTCTTCGCGCGGGCGGTCCCCAGCTGCAGTAGCGCAGCAACCTCCACCGTGCTCTCGCCACCGGAACAGCGCTCGTAGTCGCCACACCCCAATTCGTACAGGAGTTCTCGCGCTTCCCCCATGTGCTCGGCGCATCGTGCGATCGTCGCGCGCGCCGCGGGAAATTGGGTCTCGATCAGCGGAAACACCTCGTGCCGCAGAAAATTGCGCCGCCTGCCGATATCGGCGTTGCTTTCGTCCTCGATCCAGCGCAGGCCGCGCCGCCGCGCAAAGTCTTCGATCTCCGCTCGCGATGCTTCCAGGAGCGGCCGCAGGAGTTTCGCGCGCATGCCCGGGAATGTCTTGATCGGGGACATCGATGCGAGCCCCTGCGGCCCGGATCCACGCAGCAGGCGCAGCATCAGAGTTTCCGCCTGATCGTCGCGATGCTGCCCGAGCACCAGAAAATCGGCTTCAACCCCTGCGAACGCCGCAAAGCGCGCCCGCCGCGCCGCGCCCTCGAGACCGAGCGTCCGGAATTCGGAAACATCAACGGATTCGATCTGGAGCGCAAGACCCAGGCTCTTGCAGAATTCGGCGCAGAACCCGGCCCAGGATGCGGCGTTCCGGCTGATGCGATGATTGACGTGCACTGCCCTCAGGGAAAATCGCAAGCCGGGCGCGAGATCGGCGAGAATCGACAGCAGCGCGACCGAGTCGACACCGCCCGAGAGGCCCAGGGCGAGATGCGCGCCGGGAAAAAGCGCCGGAGCCAGCGCACTCGCTACCCGTCCCTGCAAGTCCTCACTTGAGTTCGAGTTCCTTGAACTTCCCATACCCCATCAGGCGCTCGAAGCGCTCCTCAACGAGTTCGCCCGGACTCTTGTCGGCAAGGCTTCGCAGTGCATCGGCGATGGCCTTCTTCAGGCTCTGCGCCATGGCTACAGGATCGCGATGCGCGCCGCCGAGCGGCTCGCTGATGATCTTGTCGATCAGACCGAGCGTCTTCAGCCGGGTGGCGGTGATCCCGAGGGTCTCGGCCGCATCGGGTGCCTTGTCGACGCTCTTCCAGAGAATCGACGCACAGCCTTCGGGTGAAATCACGGAATAAGTCGAATACTGCAGCATCATCACGATGTCCCCGACGGCGATGGCCAAGGCCCCGCCCGAGCCGCCTTCACCGATCACGGTGCACACGATCGGTACCTTGAGTTCGGCCATGACGAACAGGCTACGGCCGATCGCCTCGGCCTGCCCGCGCTCCTCTGCGTCGACGCCAGGATACGCGCCCGGCGTATCCACCAGCGTCACCACGGGAATGCGAAACTTTTCTGCGAGCCGCATCAGCCGCATCGCCTTGCGATAGCCTTCAGGGCGGGGCATGCCGAAATTGCGGTAAATCTTTTCCTTGGTGTCGCGGCCCTTCTGTTGACCAATGACCATGATCGACTGTCCGTTGAAGCGCGCGAGCCCCCCGACGATGGACGGATCGTCGGCAAAGGCGCGATCGCCGTGCAGCTCCTCGAACTCGGTGAACAGCGCCGCGATGTAGTCCAGCGTATACGGGCGCTGCGAATGGCGCGCCACCTGCGCCACCTGCCACGGCGTGAGCTTGCCGTAAATATCTTTCGTGACCGCGGCGCTCTTCTTCTGCAGGCGCTGGATCTCAGTTGAAATATCCGTCGCCGAGTCATCCTGCGCGAAACGCAACTCCTCGATTTTCGCTTCGAGCTCCGCGATCGGCTGCTCAAACTCCAAGAACGCCGTCTTCATTGGGCGAATCGGTGAAATCGGGGGATTGTACCCGAATCACCGCGCACGGCCCGCGGGCGCGCTGCCTTCAATACTCTACCGGCACAGGATCGAGGCTGCGCCAGAGGTACCAAGTCGCGACGGAGCGCCACGGAGACCAAACGTCGGCCACTTTCCTTATCCGCCGGACGGACACGGACCGGCCATTGAAATAGTGCAGGCTAACCGCGCGCTGCAGGCCCAGATCGCCGATTGGCAACACGTCCGGTCGCAGCATGTTGAAGATCAGGAACATCTCGGCAGTCCAGCGGCCGATGCCTCGAACTCGAACCAGGTCGGCGATGATGGCTTCGTCATCCATCTCCGCCCATCGGGCAACGCGAAGCTTGCCCTGCGCAAAATGGGTCGCGAGGTCGGCGATGTACTCGACCTTTCGCCTCGACAGGCCGCAGTCTTTCAGGCGACGGAAATCCGCGGCGAGTATCTGCCGCGGGGACACTTGCGGTGCCACCGAGATCACGCGGTCCCAGATCGAAGCGGCCGCCTTCACCGAGATCTGCTGCCCGACGATTGCGCGCGCGAGGGTAAAGAACGGCTCCCCGCGAGGTTCAAGCGCAATGCGCCGATGCGCCCGGATGATCGCGGCGAGAATCGGATCGCGCCTTGCCAGCACGCGCTTCGCACGTGGCCAGTACGCAGGTGCTCGGGATGGGGGGCGCATTCAGGTGGCGCGGGCGAGCGGAAGATTGAGCAGGAGATTCTGCGGCTTCATGTGCACCACGCCGTTCTCGTTCATGGACAGGGCCAGATACGCGGGCTTGCCCGCGACCTCGGGACGCATCGCCGACGGCTCGGCGAATTCCAGTCTGAAGACGGCTAGCAGGCGCCGCAGGCGCCCTGGTTCCAGATCCCTCCCGTGCCACAGATCATTGAGCATCGCCGTCGATTCCACGTCCAGCCCGACGTGCCACGCCCAGCTGCGATCCTCGATGCCGCGCAGCGGCTGTATGCTCACGCCGACCCCGAGAAAATGCCGCACCCATTTTTCCATCAGCCTGCAGAACGCCCAGGTGGTGGCGCGCCCGAAGTTCATGCTGATCACGAAATCGTGTCGCTGATCGCGCAGCCAGTAAGCTTGCGCGTTCTCGCCGTCAAGAACTTCCAGCTCGACCGACGCGAGCGGCGTCTGCGCTTCGACCACCAGGCGCCCGAGGCTCCCATAGCGGTTTCCGGAGGCGTGCATCTCCACGGTCTCCAGATCGGCCAGCATCACCACCCCGTCGTCGGTCATCGCTTTCTGCTCGCGATAGAACAGCTCTCCTGCGCGCGGCTCCAGGGGATCGTCGCAGCCCTCGAGCACGTTGCGCACGATGATTTGCGCGAGCTGGTCGATGAACAGCGGCGGGACGGACACGTTTCCCTTCGAAAAAATATCCAGGTACGCGGATTCGAGCGAAGGCGCCCGCGTCAGCCTGTCGAAAAAAGCCAGCAGCACACGGTAGTTGTCACGCGCGTCGGGGTCTTCGATGCCCGCCAGACTTGCCGGGTCGACGTGCTGCCGGGGATTCTCCAGGAGAGCGCGATGCAGCGCAATTTCGTTGGCGCCGGATTCTTCCACCGGATGAATCTCCGGCCGGGCCAGGTAAGCACGCAGGAAATCGTCGGTGACCGCGAGGTGACCCTCGGCATCACGCTCCAGCAGGTGGAAACCGGAGTTTCGCCAGAAATCCTGCACCGCGCGCGGGCGACGATCCCGGCGGGGACGGCTACGCCGCCGCCAGGGTCAGTACGCGGCTGTGAGAGGACACGTGCTGGACCAGGAATTCCATCTGGTCCGCGAGGATCTTCCGGTTGGTGAGAATCAGATACTCCGCCTTGTTCGGAACGTACGGGGCAAACAGCAGTTCCAGGCCAGACTCTTCGGGAAGCCGGTTGCGCTTGACGCCGTTGCAGGCACGGCAGGCGGCAACGACGTTCATCCACGTGTCCGTTCCGCCGCGGGACACCGGACGAATATGATCCCGGGTCAGTCGCAGGAAACTGAACTCGCCCCCGCAGTAGGCGCAGATGTGGCGGTCGCGGCGGAACAACTCGCGATTATTCAGCGGCGGCACCTGGTTGAATCCCTTCATCGCCATCGCCTTGCCCTTGATCGCGATGATCGAATGGGCGGTGATGCTGGAACGCCGGCCGGTCGCACGCGAAATGCCGCCATGGAACACGAATTCGCGGTCACCCAGATTCCAGGCGACCAGATTCTTCGCGTAATAGAAGCAGGCCTGCTGCCACGTGACCCAGCGGTGGGGTACGCCGTGATTGTCCAGGGTCAGAATCAGCGGAATCTCGCCCGCCATGCCGTGTCTCCGATCCGTTGAAGAGGCGCTGGGCCGGGATCCGCAGCCGCCCGAACTTCCCGGCCATCCAGACTATTGAAGTGGATTTTGCCGCAAAACCTCCGGCGGCGCCATACCCCGCCCCGACGCCGCGGCGCCGGACTACGCCGCTTTGGGCGGCAGTTCGGCGAGTTCTGCGTGATACGCCTCGTCCATCCGCGGTTGCATGCCGTGCCTGGCGAGCGCCTCGCCGAACAACGCCCGCACCGCCAACTTCTCGTCGGCGTAGTCGATCTGGTGGCCGCCGAGCCGCCTGCTGATCCACGCCTTGGGCACCCCCTGCTCGTTGCGAATCGACGTCGCCTCGTGCTTGAAAGCGAGATAACGCGCCGGGGTCGTGCCGGTGTTGAAGTGCTGGTGGAACCACATGTTCGGCGGCACGATCATGCTCCCTGCCTGCCATTCGTAACGCCGCGGCTCGTCACCTTCGGGCCACATGAGGCTGTAGCCTTCTCCCGAAAGCATGATGACGTGGGCCCCTGGACCGTGTGCGTGTCCCTTCTTGTAGGTGCCGACCGGAAATTGCGAGATGTGGCTGTTCATCGATCCGCGCGCCATGTTGAAACGAATGTGCCCTCCGCCCGCACCGCGCTCCCGCGCGGAGACCAGCGGCAGGTTCACCGCGTCGGCCACGAAGTTCGTTTCCAGCAGCAGGCCCTTCTGTTCGCCCTTGTTCGCGAAGTAGTCCGGTTCTCCGGAAAACCGGTTCTTGAAATCGTATTTCGTGTTGAACACGAAATCGACATCTTCGTACAGGTTGACCACCGCCGGCGCATTGGTCACAGCGACGTAACGCGCCGGCGCCCTGCCCGAGCCGTTGAAATGCTGGTGCCAGGTGTTGAGCGGAATGGCGAACAGCGACCCCGCCTTCCACTCGAATGTGATGCGATTGCCCGCGTCGTTCCAGACAGTCGTCGATCCGCGGCCGTTGAGCACGTAGATCATTTCCTCGAACAGCTGGCGCTGCGGCGCAAGCTTTCCTCCGGTCGGGATCTCACAAACATAGCAGTCATTGGAGGTACGCGACGCATCGTGATTGAGGAACACCCCTGCACCGCCCCGCCGCGGCCAGGGTTTCAGCGCGACCGTGTGCAGGTTCGGAACGTAGTGCGCGCCAATGATCTCCAGGCCTTCGCCGCGCACCCAGCGGGCGTACGGCGTGTCCTTTTCGGTGGCGAACTTCTTTGCGAATTCCTCAGAGACGATGGCGCTTCCGGCCATGAATTGCTCCTGCTTTCTGCGGTGATGGATTTTTTCCGGCTGCGCGAGTGGCGCGAGTGCGCGTCACCTCACTCTGCGTGGTCGAGCGGGTCCTCGGCTTCCCTGGCATGAAAGTTCGCGCCACCCGGGGCGGGTTCCGTGGCGCGCGCCTCTACCTGCTGCTGGAACAGCATGTTCATGAACATGTACATGGGCTTGGTCTTCAGGACCAGGGCGCGCGCCGGCTTCGCCGGCTCCGCGTTGAAGTGCTGGTGAACGCAGTTGTTGTGCACCACCACGATGTCGCCCGCCTGCCAGTCGTAACGCACGCCGTCGTGAATTTCGTAGCCCCGCCCGTCGAGGATATAGAAGGCCGCTTCGTTGACGTGCCCGTGCTTCTGCGACTTCCCCCCGGGGCCGTATTCCTCCAGGTGGATATGCAGGGTCTGGGTGATTCCGTCGTGGGGCTCGACGTAGTGACGGCTGTAGGCCTGCGGCCCGTCGACGAACTTGATCTGGCTGCCCTTGCGCACCCGCGGCAGCGCACGCAGGCGCGCCAGTTCATCCTTGAGCTTGTAGTGGCCGCTGATGGCGCGTACAAACAGCCGGTCCTTCTTGCTGTGGTAGTGCGATTCGATTCCCATTGCTTCTCCGTAACGCGGCCTCTCCGTAATGCAACCGCTGGCCGGCAAACATTATAGCCGCGCCCCCTGACCGGCGCCGCGCGAGGCGGATGCATTCCTCCATTCAGAACGCTTCAGTCCTCATGGCGTTGCTCGCCCGGGGTGCCGCGGGTGCGCGGCGCGCGGGGATCTTCGCTGAATACCAGGGATTTCACGGTCACCGGGACCGTCTGGGAGGGCATGCGGATGCGCCCGAGGTCGATGTAGTCGAAATCCCAGAGGACGACACCGTCGATCACCAGGATGTCGCTCGCCACGCCCAGTTCGTCGCGCAGGATTGCGCCGAGATTCTGCGCGATATCCCCGTCGAGCATGATGTAGAGGGGCAGGCCCCTGGCGAGGGTCCTGGCGAGCCCGTCGCGGATCCCACGGGCGAAAGCGGCGATGCGCTCGTACGATGGAGCACCCGACCAGCGCAGCGCGAGCGCCGCCTCATGCTCGCCTTCGACCAGATCGAACGCCTGGAAGTGGGCGCGTATCGCCCGCGCCAGCGCGTCGGAGTCGATGTGCTCCGCGCAGACGTAGGGCGGCTGCAACACCTGCAGGTTTCTGCGAGGCAACAGAACCCCGGGATTGGAAATGTATGTGGTGTTGCCGCTCAACTGGACGCTGTATTCGGATGCCCCGAGCGCGGTGGCGCGGATGCATTCGCCGGGAGGAAGCAGCGGCCAGGGCAGCGCGCCGGCATCGGCTTTTCGGCGCAGCGCGACCCCCAGGAGCCGGCCGAGATCGCCGAAATCTCGCGCTTCGCGCTGATAGATGTATTCGGCGACACCGCCGGAAAACATGACGCCGTCGATGTCCTCCAGGCCCGGCAGCGGCTCGGTCAGGTACAGGTGTCGGATCGCGTCGGGCAACGGCCGGGGCGAAATCGAAGTCAGCACCGCATCGGCCATCCACTCCGCAACCTGCTGCAGCGCATCCGGGTCCGCAACGTCTCCGCGATTCCAATGAAAGCCGGTCTGGGCGGCAAGGTGCCTTCCCGCCGGGTCGAGCCGCGTGATCGTCCCGTCCGGCCCGACGACGAGCAGGCGGCCGCCCACGTGTACTGCCGCAGTCGCCAGAACCCGCCCTTTCTCGACGATGGCGAGCTTCGTCGTACCGCCGCCGATGTCAACGTTGAGGATGCGCTTGCCCGTATCGTGCGACACCCGTGCTGCCCCGGAACCGAAAGCGGCGAGCATCGATTCCATGTGATGTCCGGCGCTCGCGCATACGAACTCGCCTCCCTGCTCGGCAATCAGGTCTGCGATCGCCTCGGCATTCTCGCGGCGCAGCGCTTCGCCGGTGAGTATCACCACCCCGGCATCGATGTCGTCGGGGTGCAACCCGGCGTCGGCATAGGCCCGGTCGATGATCGCGCCCAGTTCGACGTCGTCGATGAGTTCCTCGTTCCGGTACGGAGTCAGCGAAACCGGCGACTGGAAGAGGGTCTCCCTGGACACCACGAAGTAGCGGCTCGAAAGGTCCTCGCCAAGGCGGCGCAGATTCAAGCGGGAAAAAACGACCTGGGTTCCCGAGGAGCCGATGTCGATGCCGACACTGCGCAGCGTGACATGATCCTGTATCCAGAGTGGGTTGTCCTCGAGCAGTCCGCCGGTTTCGAAGTGATCATGATCGTGGTCGGCCACTTCGTCTTCCCCGTGGCTGTGACCGTAGTCCTCGCCGTGGAGATGGTCTTCGAGGCGGTGTTTTCTCTGGGCAGGGTTTTTGGGACCGCTATTGTCCTCCACGGGATCCGGCTCCGATTGGTTTGGGCGAGAGCACGCGCGCGCCGTCACCGAGCGCCTCGGCAAGGGATCGCGCGTCCATCGCCCCCTGGCTGTCGCGGTCTGCTTCGCTCACTGCGACCGCCCGGTCGTAAAAAGCACGGGCGGGACCACGCTCCCCGCGAGCCGCGCTGGCGCGCCCCAGCCCGATGAGATCCAGGTAGATCTTGCGCGGTGACCCCAGTTCTTTGTCGATCGCCAGCGCTTCGCCGAGGAACGCCGAAGCGGATGCCGCGTCGCCGGCACGAAGCGAACCCAAGCCGAGAAGACGCAGCGCGTTTGCAACTTCAACACGGTCTCCCGAGGAGCGGCTTGCCGCCAGCGCCAACCGTGCACTCGACACGGCGGCCTCCGGCCGGTCCTCCTCCAGGGCGATCTGTCCTCTCACGTTGTGAATGGCGCCGGATGCCGTGCAGTCGCGGCCGCCGCAGTGGCTGGCCGCCACGTTTGCCCACTCGGCGGCACTGGCAAAATGCCTGTCTTCCACATCGAGAACCGAGCGCCGCAGCGCCGCTTGTGCCAAGCGCTCGGAGCGGAAACCCAGACTGCTCCGGCGCAGTAGCGGCTCCAGGCTCTCTCGCGCCGCGTCGCGTTTGCCCAGACGCTGATACACGATCGACAGGTTGACCGCGTTGGCCGCAATGCCTTCGGCGTCTTCAACCGCCTCCGCCAGGCGCAGCGCCTCGCGGTAGTACCGCGCGGCGCCCTCCAGGTTGCCGCTACGCAGGTACGCGTCCGCTCTGCGGTTTGCTTCTATGACCGCGGCTTCGCCCGGCGGCAGCGATGCTGCCGGCGGGGAGCCGGCGCAGGCCGCGAGTATCACGCAGGCGAGCACCCCGCCCCAGGGCGCTGTCCGGCACGGCGCGAACGGAAGCAACATCATTCGCTCAGTGCGGCACCTTGACCGCGACCGGGCCAGCACCGGAAGATTCGAAGCTGTCGAGCGGCAAGGTGCGAAGAGGTTTCGCCTCTATCATGTCGCGAAACAGCCAGGAATTTCGGGCCGCCACGGCGATGTCCTGGCCTTCCCGCACGAAATCCGTTCCGTCGCGCAGCAGCCCGGGAACCTCGATCAGAACCTCGTGCAGGGCATCGCCGTTCTTGCGCGTCGTGTCGCGAACCTGCGCCGCGGCCGCCGAAACCGAATCCATGGAGGTTGCGACTTTTCCGGTGAGGAGCGGGAGGTCGTGCTCGATCTGGGCGCTGACGCGCAAGGCGGATGCAAAAGCGGCTTCGGCCTGCCGACCCACCACCAGCATCGCGTGATCGGTGTCGCGCAGGGTCTGGCGCAATTCGCGGTTGGTTTCGGGCAGCTGCTGGAGCACGGTGCGCGCCCCTTCGACCGATCTGCGAAAATCGCCGTCGGGCCGGTTCATCTCGGCGACCAGCTTGCGCAGGTCGTTGATCACCGGCGCCAGCTGGTTCTTGAACTCGTCCACCAGCTCGGCCACGCCCCTGGCGGGAATGAACTCGATCTCGTCACCCTGAACAACGCCCCCTGGCTCGCGCCCTGGATCGCCGTTGGGGACCAGCTGGATGTTGGCCGCGCCGATGTAGCCCTCCCGCGTGAGCCTCGCGCGCGATCCTTTCGGCAGGCGCGGAGCGTAGTCGCTGATGATCGAGAGCTCCACCCGGATGCCGCGATCGCGGATCTCCATATCGCTCACGCTGCCGACCGGGAGTCCGAACAGCTTGACTGCCATGCCGCTGCTGATTCCCTGCACGTCGGCGGCGTAAAAATACAGCTTGGTATGCCGCACGAAGGCACCCTGCTTGTAGCTCACCAGCAGGATAACCCCGAGCAATCCGATGACCGCCGTGATGAAAAACAGGCTCACCTTTCTTCCCATTCCGGCGAAACGCCTGGGCCGTAGATTTTCTTCCTGCATGGCCTCTCCCTCAAAAATGTAACGTCGCTGCAACCTACGAGTCGCGCCAGCCGGGTGCCACAGCGCTCAATATGGCGAAAGTGCCTCCGGGACAGCGCGCCTCGTATACCTCCGGGAATCTCGCGACCACGTCGCGTTGTTGAGCGTCCAGACCCTGGTGGAGATTCTCGCTCAGCACGAGGTCGGGTTGCTCCAGCAGTATCCTGACATAGGCGGTGAGAATCTTCTCATAGCGGCTCATGGATTCAGGAAGCTTCTTCAGCAGTTCGCCAGCAGGGACGCGAAGGTCACCCAAACAATCGTGAATGTCCCGTGTCGCGCGCGGCAGGTCGAGCGGACGGTGCATCCCGAGGGGCAGCACCATGTTCTCCCACGCGTTGAGACTGCTGAGCAGGCCTCCCGTCGAAGGAAGAACGGCAACCCGGGCGCGCAGTGCCTCCCGCTTCTCGGGACCCAGCGCGTCCACATCGGCGCCGAACAGGACCAGGCGCCAGCCAATCTCCGGCATGACGTCGAGCACGGCCGAGAGGAGTCGAGAAACCCGAAACTCGCTCAGGCCCTCGAGGCAACGGCCTCCCCCTGCCGGAATCCGCACTGCGCCCTCGGCACCCTCGCTCACCGGCTCGTAGACGAGCGCGAGCAGACGCGCGGTGGGCGGGCTGCGATCGCTCCGCACAGCGGGATCCTCGCGATTCATAACTTTGCAGTCACCAGCCCGAAAAACGCCTGCCCGAAAACCAGGTAAGCGAATATCACGTTCAGCAGCATCACCAGAAGCGTGCTCTGCGTGACGGCGTTGATCGCCGCCTTGGGCACTGCGTTGATCGAGGTGCCGGGAGGATGCAATCCGTGATAGCAGCACAGCAGCGCAATCGCCGCCCCGAACATGAGGCTCTTGATCACCGAGTAGACGAAGTCCACCGGGCTCACCAGCTGGAAGAACTCGCCCGCGAGTTCGGCAAGCGATGTGTCCAGGGAGAGGGCGCTCAGGAGCATGCCACCGCCCACCGCAATGACCTGGACGTAAAAGGTGAGCGCGGCCGTGGACAGGGCAATACCGACCACGCGAGGCACCACCAGATAGTCGCGCGGATCGATACGCATGCGTCGCAGACTCGCCACTTCCCCGGAAATCTGCATCAGCGCAAGTTCGGTGGCGACGGCCGTGCCGCTACGCTGGATCACCAGGACCGCCGCTATGAGCGGACCGATCTCGCGCAGCACCACCCAGATCAGCATCTTGACCGCGAGCGCGGCGTTGGCATCGAGCACGTCGATCACGTAGGCGATGATCAGGGTACCGATGAATGCTCCACGCAGCACCATGCCGGTCGTGGCGCTCGCCCCGGTGAAATAGATCTGGCGCGTCAACGCTTCGGACACCGGCGGCAACGCCAGCACACCCAGCCTGCGCAGCACGTACGCGGCAAGGCGCATGCATCCTTCGAATTCCCGGTAGACGCCGATCACGCGGGTTTGAGCCTCCGCCTGAAAGAAAAGGGGCTGCTGCGGCAGCCCCTTTCGGAATTGGCGCGCCCGGCAGGAATTGAACCCACGACCCCCTGGTTCGTAGCCAGGTACTCTATCCAACTGAGCTACGGGCGCGAAACGAGCGGCCAATTATATCAAACGCCGCAACCCGCGGTGCCGTTTTGATCGGGCGTTCGCGGTTCGGAAAGGGCGTGACAAACGCCGCTCTCCGGCCCCGACCTCGCTTGACTGCGCTTTGCCGGCACCCGCATGATGGCCGACGATCACGGATCGAGAATGCGCGCCAAGACCTACTGCTCGCAGCTTCCCCTCCGCCTCGTTTGGATGGTCGAACGCGGCTGGTACCGGCTGCGCCTTCGCTGGTACACGACGGACAAGGCACCGTGGGTTGTTGCGCTGGCGATCGCGTTGATATTCTCGATGTTCGGGCTGCTCCTGAGGACAACAGTCGCCCACCGGGAGGACCGGCGCAATCTCTTCTGTCTCGCCCGGAACGTTTACTTCGAAGCACGCGGTGAGCCCATGGCCGGCCAGTATGCCGTGGCCGAAGTCACGATGAATCGCATGGCCTCGGGTCGTTTTTCCGCCACGCTATGCGGAGTCGTCTACCAGCAGAGCTGGGACCCGCTGCGCAAGCGTCTTGTCGGCGCGTTTTCCTGGACCGAATTCGACGAACTATCGCCGCCAGCGGGCGAAGAATGGCGGCGAGCCTGGACAGTCGCCGACGCTGTTTACTATCGCCGCGAAGCTCCGGTGCTGGAAGGCGCATTGTTCTACCACGCCACGCACGTCACGCCTCACTGGGCGAGGGGCAAGAAGCCGCTTGCGCGAATCGGGCGGCACGTTTTCTACAGGTAATCCAGCGCCCTTGCCAGGCGCGGTCTCAGGCGACCAGAAGCGCAGTGAAGCCCCCGGCGATCCACTCGGCAAGAGCCATCAACAGCACGATGACCGCGAGGCCGAAAAAGGCCCGTGGCCTTTCGCCCGGCGGTCGAGACTTCACCAGGTAAGCAGGCAGGAATACCAGCGCGAGTGCCACGATGCCGATGTTAAGGAGCGCGGAGCGCCGGTAGTGGCGCTCGATGCTGTCGTAGTGCACCCACATGAACATGAAGCCGATGGCCAGAATGCTGGTGGCCAGATCGGAGGCGGCATGGGCCGCAGATTTGGATTCGTCGAATATCGCGCTGAGCGCACCGCCCGCCGCGGCAGCCAGCAGCAGGCCTGTTAGCGCCCTTCCCTTGGGTGACATGACGGCTCTTAGACTGTGGTTCGACTGCGGGGGATCGTCAGCGTGGCGTGGCGGGCTGCGAGAGTCGGTCGGGACTGGCGGAGAGAGAGGGATTCGAACCCTCGATACGGAGTTAATCCGTATAACGCCTTAGCAGGGCGCCCCCTTCAGCCACTCGGGCATCTCTCCGATCTTTCCGATCTTTCCGATCTCTCCGATCTCACCGATCTCACCGAACCCACGCATCCGCAATTCTACAGGACGAGCACGCGCCCGGTCGCGCGGCTCACGCTGCCTGGTCCAGGCCGAACACCTTGTGCAAGGTGCGTACCGCCAGCTCCAGGTACTTCTCGTCGATCACCACGGAAATCTTGATCTCCGAGGTGGAAATCATCTGGATGTTGATGCCTTCTTCCGCCAGCGTGCGGAACATCTTGCTGGCGATACCAGCGTGGGTGCGCATGCCCACGCCGACCATGGAAACCTTGCAGATCTTGCTGTCGCCGCGAATGTCGCTCGCCTTGATATGGTTCTTGACCTGCCGGTTCAGCACATCGAGCGCCTTCTGGTACTCGCTGCGATGGACGGTGAACGAAAAGTCGGTCATGCCGTTGACGCCGGCGTTCTGGATGATCATGTCGACGTCGATATTGGCATCACCGATGGGGCCGAGAATCGCGTAAGCGATTCCCGGACGGTCCGGCACGCCCGTCACGGTGATCTTCGCTTCGTCCTTGTTGAAAGCGATTCCTGAAATAGTGGCCTGTTCCATCTTCTCGTCTTCCTCGAATGTGATCAATGTGCCCTCGCCCTGCTCCTCGAAGCTCGACAGGACGCGCAGCCTCACTTTGTACTTGCCGGCGAATTCGACCGAGCGGGTCTGCAGTACCTTGGAGCCGAGGCTCGCCATCTCGAGCATTTCCTCGAAGGTGACGGATCTGAGCCTGCGCGCCTCGGGAACGATGCGAGGATCCGTCGTATAGACCCCGTCCACGTCGGTATAGATCTGGCACTCGTCGGCCTTGAGCGCGGCCGCGATAGCGACGGCGGTGGTATCCGACCCCCCCCGGCCGAGCGTGGTGATGTTGCCCTCGGCGTCGACTCCCTGAAAGCCTGCCACCACAACGACCCTGTCCAGGGCGAGGTCGGCGCGCATAGCTGCCTCGTCGATATTCAGGATGCGTGCCTTGGTGTACGCGCTGTCGGTGAGAATGCGTACTTGTGGCCCGGTGTAGCTGCGCGCCTGCACGCCGCGCTCGAGCAAAGCCATGCAGAGGAGCCCGATGGTGACCTGCTCCCCCGTAGCCAGCACCACGTCGAACTCGCGGGGAGCCGGTTCGGATTGGATTTCCCTGGCCAGAGCCGCCAGCCTGTTGGTTTCCCCACTCATTGCCGAAACCACGACAACCAGCTGGTGGCCCGCCGTGAAAGATTTCGCGATGCGGGCCGCGACGTTCTTGATCAGCTCGGTGGTGCCGACCGAAGTGCCCCCGTATTTCTGAACGATCAGCGCCATTAGGATCCCAAGAAAGCTTTGAATTTTATCGCAAAATATACACAGTCGTGAAGAATTCCCGGGTCTTGACGTTCCCTTGGCACGGTCCGTGCTGATAGGAGACACAAGGACTCAATCGGCAGCCACAACCATGATGAAACTCGGTGAACTGGTAAATCCGCGGGAAATCCGCAGACGTCTGGGACTCAATCAGGAAGAGTTCTGGACTAGGATCGGGGTGACACAAAGCGGCGGATCGCGCTACGAAAGCGGTCGCAGCATGCCCAAGCCGGTGCGCGAGCTTCTGCGCCTGGTACACGTGGAACGCATCGATCTCGGCCGGGTCAAGAAGGAAGACTTCGAAATCATCGATCATCTGAAATCGCAACACCCGGATCTCTACCAGAATTTGCGCAAAGTCGCGCGCACCAAGCGCCGCAAACCGGAATTGTCGAAGCACTAGCCCGACTCTCAATCGCTGGGCCGGCGGGCTGGAAGAAAAGGCGCAGACAGTACTGCGTCGGAAATTGCGGGAGGGAGTTTGGAGGCGGCAGGCGTTCCTGCCGCCTCTTTTGTTTCTTAAAACACTCGGACACGAACTAGATCACTGTGCGCGCGGTAGCTTCCACGGCGAGGACCGTGTCGTCAGGATTCCTTAAGGTCAATTGTGTGAAAAGGTGTGCCGCCGTGGCCGCGAACAAGGAGTGGATCATGGACTTCGTCCCATACGAGTACGAGTTCTTTGTCATCGAAGCGGAGTATCCCAAGCTTCAAGCCGCCTGTCCTGGTGAGTTTCCCTTTCCTTATTCAAAGTTCGTCGCCATCAGAGAGCAACGCCTTAGGGAGCGACTGCAGCAGAAGCTCACGCACGCAGTTTATGTTGAGGTGGCGGACTTCATCGCTTACTGCACAAAGCGTGGCATTCCTCCCGATGAGAATGCGCGGATTAAATACGCCCAATTCGTCGGAAATTGCCAAATTCCCACGTGACGCTATGTCCCGCCGCTCCCGCCTTCGCATCATCGCCAAGATCGACCTGAGCGGTCGAGACACGCGGGCCAACGCCGAAATCGCTGCGTCGCGTTCGCCGAAGTCAAAGACACGATCACGTTCATGCACCTAGTCCCGGATCGCATGAACTTGGTCAAGCGGTTGATGGAGACAGTGTCCGCGCAGAATGGCCGGATTCACGATAGCTATCACCACGGCGGACAAACCAAATGAGATTCAGAGAGATTTTCGGCGCAACGATCAGGGCTTGGCTACTAGCGTGACCTCCACGCGGCGATCGCGCTGCAGGCACTCGATCAGCTTCTGGTTCTTCCGGTTTTCCGGACCCATGTTCTTGCAGGCTTCGCCGGTCAGGGGTTGCTCCTCCCCCTTGGCTTGGATGCGAACGCGCGCGGCGTCCATGCCTTTGCCGACCAGATAAGCGTGCACTGCTTCGGCGCGCCGCTGGGAGAGCCGCAGGTTGTACGCGTTCAAGCCGATCCGGTCGGCGTGGCCGACGGCGTCGAGGCGATCAAATGCCCGGCCCTTGATCTTGGCGGTCAGCTCGTCGAGCTTCGGGGCCTCCCCGGGTCGTATCTCTGACCGGTTGTAGGCGAAGAACACCGAGGCAGTCACCGGCTCTTCGGCCTTGGGCGCGATCGGGGCAGGGGCCGGCTCCGGTTTCGATGCCGCGGGCTGGGTAGCAATCGGGCCCTTGACTGGTGCGGGCTCATCGCGCTTGCTCCAGAGCAGCCAGATAATGCCGATCGCTACCACGATCGCAACCACGAGTGCCCAACGGTTGAAAGGTTTCATGGTTTCCTCCGATTATGAGTGATGAGTGTAGATCAACGGGATTGTCTCGGGTTAGCCGATACCGAGGAGCGCGCGCTGCGCCAGCCGCCTTGCTTGCGCCAGCGGTACATTGGCGGGGGACAAGAACGGAACAGTCTGGGCTAGGTTCTGGCGGAAGGTGTGAGATTCGAACTCACGAGAGGCTTGCACCCCTGCCGGTTTTCAAGACCGGTGCCTTAAACCGCTCGGCCAACCTTCCGTTTACGCTCAGGCTAAGTGCTTGTTAGGGCGCAAATTGTAGCATCGGCGAGCCTCCGGCCGGCTGGCTCCCGCCCAGCGCAACTCGACCCACGCCATAACCGGTTGAAACTTCCAAGGCCTTGCCCTACTCTAACGCCGGTTATCGCAGCCATCCACGGAGAGACAAAGAGCATGCAACCTGAACTCCAAACCATCCAGACCGGCGGCTCAGCGCAAAGCCAGATCCAGCAGCAGCAGCACCGGGTCCTACGCAACACGTACGCGCTCCTCGCGCTATCGCTCATTCCTACGGTCATCGGCGCGGCGATCGGCACCAACATCGATCTTGGGTTCCTGCGCACGAGTCCCATGCTGTCTTTCTTCGCAATCCTGGGAATTTTTTACGGATGGATTTTCGCCATCCAGCGCAACCGGAACAGTTCCCTGGGCGTGGGGTTGCTGCTCGGGTTCACGCTGTTCCTCGGCCTGCTGCTCGGCCCGCTGCTCCAGAGAGTCCTCGGGTTCAGCAACGGCATCCAGCTGGTGATGATGGCTGCCGGCGGAACGGCAGCGGTATTCTTCACCATGGCGGGAATCGCCACGACGACGAAGCGCGACCTGTCCGGATTGAGCAATTTTCTCGCTATCGGCGGGATCGTGATCATGCTGGGCGTCATCGCCAACGTGTTTTTCGCGAGCCCGGTCGCGTATCTAGTGCTGATCGGCGCTTTCATCGTGTTCTCCTCGCTGCTGATCATGTGGCAAGTGAACGCCGTAGTCCGCGGCGGCGAAACCAACTACATCTCGGCCACGTTGCAACTGTACGTAGCGATCTACAACCTGTTCTCCAGCCTGCTCCAGCTATTGGGAATATTCGGCGGCAGTCGCGACTGACTCGCCCGCGTTCCGAATGAAGGGCGCCTCCCGGCGCCCTTTTTTTGTTTCAGCGCTCGAAGCAGGCGATCGATTCGACGTGCGACGTATGCGGGAACATGTTCACGACCCCGGCTGCTGCAAGCCGGTACCCCTGCGCGTGCACCAAGACCTCGGTGTCCCGGGCGAGGGTGGCCGGGTCGCACGCGACATAAACGATCCGCCGCGGGCGTGTCCTCTCGAAAGACTTCACCAGCTCGATCGCCCCTTCTCTCGGCGGGTCGAGCAGCGCCTTGTCGCAGACGGGAAGTCGCGCGCAGATCTCCGAACTGAAGAGGTCGGCGACTTCGAACCGGCACTCGTCGGCCAGGCCATTCTCGACCGAGTTGGCCTGCGCCCGCGCCACCAGCGAGGCGCTGCCTTCGAATCCGGCTGCAGCGGCCCCGCAACGGCCTACCGGGAGCGTGAAATTGCCCAGCCCGCAGAAATAGTCGTTGACCGTTTCGCCGGCTCGTGGATCGAGCAGGGCGAGCGCCGCGTGCACCAGCAGCCGGTTCGTCGCGTGGTTGACCTGGGTAAAATCGGTCGGACTGAATTCGATTTGCACGGCGTACTCGGGTAGCCGGTAGTGGAGGGTCGGCGCGTCGGGCGGCCAGAAAAGCCTGGCGGAATCCGGCCCGGCGCTCTGCAGCCAGATCTGCACGCCGTTGGCGTCGGCGAAACGCCTGAGTTGCTCTTCGTCTCCGGCGCCTGGGGATTCGAGCACGCGCAATACCAGCGCGATCGAGTTCTCACCCACCGCAACCTCGATCTGAGGCAGCCGCTCGCGCAGCGTAAGCATCCCGACGAGTGCACGCAACGCCGGCAACAGCGCGGATACCCGTGGCGGCAGCACCTCGCAACTGGTCATGTCCGCCACGAAGCTCGACTTGCGTTCCCGGAAACCGACCAGCGAGCCGCCTTTCTTGAGCACGAAGCGCGCCGACAGCCGCGCGCGATGGCGATAACCCCACGACAGGCCCTGGATCGCGCGAAGCACCGTCTCGGGCCGAACGCGACCGATGTGCCAGAGAGCATCCTCCAGCACCCGCTGCTTCGCTGCGACCTGCGTGGACATGTCCAGATGCTGCATCGAGCACCCGCCGCACGTCCCGTAGAATGCGCACAGTGGGCGCACGCGCGCCGCGCCCTCCTTCTCGATGCGCACGATCTGCGCGACTTCCCAGGCGGCCTTTTTCCGGTACGACGCGTACTCGAGAATCTCACCGGGTACGGCCCCGTCGACGAATACGACCTTGCCTTCGGCGTGCACCACGCCGCGGCCCTCCCGGTCGAGGGATTCGATGCGCGCCTTCGGCATGCCGTACTAAGAGGTCAGTTCCACCGGCCGACGAATTCCCGCCAATGGGCATCGCCGGACCCGGAAAGCGTGCCGCGGACCAGATCGATTTCACGCCCGTAGCGCGCCTGGTCGAACACGCCGCGCATCAACTGGAAACGCAGGAACACCAGATAGGTGTTCGCCGCGTCGGTTTCGCAGTAATTCCTGATCGAAGCGATTTCGCCTGCCCCGAACGCATCCCACACTTTCGAGCCGTCCATGCCGAGTTTCCCCGGGAAACCGAGCAGCCGCGACAACTCGTCCAGGGGAACGTAGCCCCGGCCCTGATACAGGGCGAGCAGATCCATGAGATCGAGGTGGCGCGTGTGGTAGCGATTCAGATAGTTGTTGTAGCGGAACTCGCGATCGTCCTCCCCGGTGTCCCAGTAGCGCGGCGCCGACAGTCCGTGCACCAGGCTGCGGTAGTGCAGCACGGGCAGATCGAAACCGCTGCCGTTCCACGACACCAGCTGAGGCGTGTACTTCTCGATGCCGTCAAAAAACCGCTGGATCAACTCCGCCTCGGAGTCGGTCGCCGCCCCCAGCGACCAGCAGCGAAAGGAGTCGCCCTCGCGAAGCGCGCAGGAGATGGCGACCACGCGATGCAGGTGCAGCGGCAGGAAGTCCCCTCCGGTGCGCGCCCGCCGCTCGCGGAAGGCGAATTCGGCGACGTCGGCATCCACCAGCCTGGAATCCAGGCCGTGCAGCCGGCGCAGGCCGACGACGTCCGGTACCGTCTCGATGTCGAACGCAAGGATGGGAGTCATGTGAACGGGGAAAAATGGACCGCTATCTCGGCGAGACCGGGAATATCCCGCCTCGCGCAGCAGCGCTTCGGCGCGACGCGCGGACTTTCTCCGGCTAGGCCGTCCGCGTCAATCCGGAAATACGCCCGTGGACAGGTAACGGTCGCCGCGGTCGCAGATGATCGACACGATGGTCGCATTCTCGGTCTCGCGCGAAATCCTCAAGGCAACTGCGAGCGCACCCCCGGAGGAGATTCCGGCGAAGATGCCCTCCTCCCGGGCCATGCGCCGCGCCATCTCTTCAGCCTCGGCCTGGCTCACGTACTCCAGCCGGTCGACGCGCATCCGGTCGTATATCTTCGGCAGATAGGCTTCGGGCCATTTGCGGATTCCGGGAATCTGCGAGCCTTCCTCCGGCTGGCAGCCGACGATCTGGACCTTCGGATTCTTTTCCTTGAAGAACCGTGAGCAACCCATGATGGTGCCGGTGGTTCCCATGCTGCTGACGAAATGCGTGATGGTGCCCCCGGTTTCGCGCCAGATCTCCGGGCCCGTCCCGTCGTAGTGTGAAAGAGGGTTGTCCGGATTGGCAAACTGGTCCAGGATCCGCCCCTTGCCTTCGCGCTGCATCTTTTCCGCCAGATCGCGCGCGGCTTCCATTCCCCCTGCCTTGGGGGTCAGGACTATCTCAGAACCGAACGCGCGCATGGTCTGGCGCCGCTCCACTGACAGATGTTCGGGCATGATCAGCACCATCCGGTATCCGCGGATCGCCGCGGCCATTGCAAGGGCGATTCCGGTATTGCCGCTGGTTGCCTCGATCAGCGTGTCCCCGGGCTTTATCGTCCCGCGCTTTTCCGCGCGCACGATCATGGAAAGCGCGGGCCGGTCCTTGACCGAGCCGGCTGGATTGTTGCCCTCGAGTTTGCACAGGATGTGATTCGACGTGCTGCCTTGAAGCCGCTTGAGCCTCACCAGCGGCGTGTCGCCGACCGTGTCTTCGATCGTCTTGTAGGCTGGTTCGGAATTGCGGCTCATGTTTATATGATATCGCATGCAGCCCCGCGATTCGGCGTCACGACCGTCGCCGCGACCCCCGGGCTCAGCCGCCTGCCGCCAGCATCGAGTCGCTGAGGAGTTGCCGGCAATAGCGGCCGACACCCTCTTCGACAGGCAGGAATTGCTCCGTGTATCCAGCCCGGCGGAGCGCACCGACATCGGCCTGCGTGAAGTTCTGGTACTTTCCCTTGAGCGCCTCCGGAAAATCCGCATACTCGATCAGGCCATGTTGGCGCGCCTCGTCGAGACTGACCGCAGGCTCTGTCTTCTCCCTGCGGCAGGCGTTGATGGCGGCCAGCGCGACATCGTTGAAACTCTGCGCACGCCCGGTACCCACGTTGAATATCCCGGAGCGCTCCGGGGTGTCCAGAAAATGCATATTTACCTTGACGACGTCTTCCACTGAAACGAAATCGCGCCGCTGCTCGCCGTCGCCAAAGCCGCCGGACCCCATGAACGGGCGCACCCGCCCCTGGGTCTGAAATTGATTGAAGAAGTGCCAGGCCACCGACGCCATGCGACCCTTGTGCCATTCGTTCGGGCCGTAGACGTTGAAGTAGCGGAATCCAGCGACTTGCGAGTTTGCGTCAGGCAGCCGCCGGCGCACCACCTGGTCGAACAAAAACTTCGAATAGCCATAGACATTGAGCGGCGCTTCGCACTTGCGCTCCTCCCGGAAGGTGGTGCTCGCCCCGTACACCGCAGCCGACGACGCGTACAGCATCGGGACTCCCTCATCGAGGCAGAAATCGAGCACCGCCATCGAGTACCGGTAATTGTTCTCCATCATGAAGCGCCCGTCGCTTTCCATCGTATCGGAGCACGCACCCTCGTGGAACACGGCGTCGATCGACCCGTCGAAATCGCCCGCGGCCAGGCGAGTCCTGAATTCGTCCTTGTCCATGAAATCCGCGATCTCGCACTGCGCGAGATTGCGGAACTTGTCGCCCCGCTGGAGTTCGTCCACGGCCAGAATGTGGCGCTCTCCGCGTGCATTCAGGGCGCGGACCAGATTTGAACCTATGAAGCCGGCGGCGCCGGTAACCACGTAGTGCATGTCTTCGCTCGCTTTCAGCTCTGAGACAGAGTCCCGAGGAGTTCCTGGGGACTGACCACCGCAGTCCCCAGCTTCCCGACGACGATTCCAGCGGCCCGGTTGGCGATCACCACTGCCCGATCGAGCGACACCCCGGCCCCCAGCATCACGCCCAGCGTCGCGATGACTGTGTCCCCGGCCCCGCTGACATCGAACACTTCTCTCGCGCGCGCGGGCTCGTGGCGCACCCGATCGCGTTCGTAGAGCGTCATGCCCTCCTCGCTGCGCGTTACCAGCAATGCCTGCAGCCCCAGCTTCTCGCGCAGAGCCTGAGCCTTCGCGGTGAGCTCGTCCTCGCTCTTCCAGCGCCCCACCACCTCGCGCAGCTCCGACTGGTTCGGCGTCACGATGTTCGCTCCGCTGTAACGCGCGTAGTCGTCGCCTTTGGGATCCACCAGCACCAGCTTGCCCTGGGCGCGCGCGAATTCGATCATCTGGGCGATGTGCGCAAGCCCGCCCTTGCCATAGTCGGAAAGGATGATGACATTCCGGTCGGCCAGCATGCGCCGGTAGTCGGCAAGCTTGTCGAGAAGCACTTCGCGGCTGGGTAAGGTTTCGAAATCGACGCGCAACAGCTGTTGCTGCCTGCCGATCACGCGCAATTTGACGGTCGTGGCGATGGATCCGTCACGATGCCAGTTGGCCGTCACGCCCGCGTCCTCGACCAGCTGCCTGAGCGTACCCCCCGGTTCGTCGTCGCCCACTACGGACAGAAGCGCCACGTCGGCGCCAAGCGCCGCAGCGTTTCGCGCAACATTGGCCGCCCCGCCGGGGCGCTCCTCGGTTCGCTCGACCTTGACGATGGGCACGGGCGCCTCCGGCGATATCCTGCTGACTTCGCCAAACCAGTAGCGGTCGAGCATTACATCGCCGACCACCAGGATCCGCGCCTTGTGCAGCTCCGAGAGCGCCGGACCTTGCGTCTTCACGCGCCCGCCTTTACCGCGGCCCGGCCGATTGGATAGTACTCGAGCCCATGACGTTTCATCTCGGCAGGATCGTAGAGATTGCGCCCGTCGAAGACCGCCGGCGTCTTCAGCTCGCGGCGAATGGCCTGGAAATCAGGACTGCGGAATTCCTGCCACTCGGTCACGACTACGAGCGCATCCGCGCCTTCGAGGGCCGCCACCGGTGTCTCCGCGTAGCGCACCCCCTTGCAGCCGGCGAGCATGCGTTTGGCTGCGGGCATGGCCACCGGATCATAGGCGCACACGCTCGCGCCGTTCGCCGTCAGCTCCTCGATGAGGACGCCGCTTGCGGCCTCGCGCATGTCGTCCGTGTTCGGCTTGAACGCGAGGCCCCAGACTGCGAAGTGCCGCCCGGCGAGCTTGCCGCCGAATCGCGCCATGATCTTCCTGGCCAGGACGTGTTTCTGAGCGTCGTTCACCCGCTCCACCGACTCCAGTATAGGCAGCTGCGCCCCGCTTTCCTGCGCGGTGCGGATCAGCGCTTTCACGTCCTTGGGAAAGCACGAGCCGCCGTAGCCCGCGCCCGCGTAGAGAAAGTGATAGCCGATGCGCGGGTCGGAGCCGATGCCCTTGCGGACCTCCTCGATGTCCGCTCCAAGGGACTCGGCGAGGTTGGCCAATTCGTTCATGAAGGAGATGCGCGTTGCCAGCATCGCATTGGCCGCGTATTTCGTGAGTTCGGCGGAGCGCACGTCCATGAGCAGAAAACGCTCATGGTTGCGCTGGAAGGGAGCGTACAGCGTGCGCATGATCTGCACCGCCTTTTCGTCTTCGGCACCTACCACAATCCGGTCCGGGCGCATGAAGTCCTCGACCGCCGCGCCTTCCTTCAGGAACTCCGGGTTGGAAACCACGGAAAACGGCACGTGCGCGCCCCGCTTGCCGAGCTCGGCCGATATCGCAGCACGCACCTTGTCGGCCGTGCCAACCGGAACCGTCGACTTGTCCACGACCACCCGGTACTCCGTCATGTGGCGGCCAACCGCGCCCGCCGCCGCCAGGACGTGCTTCAGGTCGGCCGAGCCGTCTTCGCCCGGTGGCGTGCCCACGGCGATGCACTGAATAACGCCAAAGTGAACTGCCCGCTCGACATCAGTGGTGAAATTCAGCCGCCCGGCCGCGCGATTGCGCCGCACGACTTCCGCGAGCCCCGGCTCGTAGATGGGGATGCCCCCCTCCTCCAGCGTACGGATTTTTTCCTGGTCGAGGTCCAGACAAAGAACGTCATTGCCCGCATCCGCGAAGCAAGCGCCGGTTACCAGGCCGACATAGCCGGTGCCTATCATGGAAATTTTCAAGTGTCCCTCACTAGTGTTGTAGAAACCTGCACGGCGAACGGTACTACCCGAGGGGCCTGTCGCTCCCGGGCGCCGGAGAGATCCGGAGGCCTGAAATATGGACCTGCATACGAACGCGCTCTCATGGCGTCAAATCGAACTCCTCGCTGCGCCTGGGCGGATAGGTTTCCCAACCGCCGCAGGCGGGACAATGCCAGTGGAACTGGCGTGCCTTGAAGCCGCAATTGTCGCAACGGTATCGCGCAATCCGCCGCGTATGACCGTGCACCAGGTCGCGCACCAGTTCGAGATCGTTGCGCCGCTCCGGAGGTGCCGCCAGCGCCTGCGCCTCGAGCAGCTTGTCCAGGCCCAGCAGGGTCGGGTTGCGCCGCAATTCATCCCGC
Source organism: Gammaproteobacteria bacterium (assembly GCA_041490545.1). Taxonomy (GTDB): domain Bacteria; phylum Pseudomonadota; class Gammaproteobacteria; order Burkholderiales; family SG8-39; genus VBDM01. The sequence continues at coordinate 4,978 of JBGPTG010000004.1, read as the reverse complement.
ACCAGCTTGTACGCCGCATCCGGCCCTTCGGCTTCCAGCGTGGATTGAAACGCGACATCGAGCAGGTCGAGCGACGGGAAACTGGCAAGATAGCCGCGCAGCAGCGTCAATCCCTCCTCGGTGCGCCCCAACGCCCGGTGGCTTTCCAGCAGGCGGTGCGCGACCAGCGCCAGATAGGCCGGCGTTTGCTGCTCGATCCGCTTCCACGCCTCGATGGCGCTCGCATGGTCACCCGTGGCGGCGAGAAGATCCCCGAGGATCAGATTCGCCCGAACGCATTTCCGGTGGGCCGAAAGCGCTGCGTCGACGTGCCGCCTGGCGGCCTCGGGACGCGAATGCGTCGCTTCCGACACCGCAAGCTCGCAATAGTAGTTGGCGATCTCTTTCTGCGCGGATTGCCCGGAGTCACGTTCCAGTTCGCGCGCGACTTCGATGGCCTTCATCCAGTCCTTTTCGTTCTGGTAGATCTCCACAAGGAATTTGAGCGCCTGTGCCCGATGCGCCGATTCCTTCAGCTTGGCGAACACTTCCTCCGCGCGGTCGAGCAGTCCTGCCTTGAGGTAGTCCTGCCCGAGTTCGACCATGGCATGCAGGCGCCGCTCTTCCCCCAGGTCCGAGCGCTCCAGGAGATTCCGGTGCATGCGGATGGCGCGTTCGGTTTCGCCGCGCCGCCGGAACAGGCTTCCCAGGGCGAAATGAAGTTCGATCGTTTCAGGGTCGACCTTGACGACCTCGATGAACGCCTCGATCGCCTTGTCCGGCTGCTCGTTCAGAAGGAAATTCAGGCCCTTGAAATACGAGCGCGGCAGTTGCCTGGATTCCGATATGAGGTGCTTGATGTCGATGCGCGCAGCGAGCCATCCGAGCCCGAAGAACAAGGCGAATCCCAACAGCCACCAGGACTCGAATTCCATCGGTTTCAGGTCCCCGTCTGCACGTCTGCGCCTTTGCCACGCAGCTCGCGCTTCAACCTGAGGATCTCCCGGCGCTGTCGAACCCAGCGCGAGAGGCACGCAAGAACCCCCAGCAAGGCACCGAGAATAAACGAACTCAACACCACGAGCACCAGTGGCGCCTCCCAGGCGAGCCCGGGGATGAATCGCAACGTAACCAGGTCATCGTTCCTGCGAGCGAACACGAATATCGCCACGAAAAGCAGCACCCACAAGGTCCGCGAAAGGTACTTGAAGAGTCTCATCGACCTCGGTCCCGGGAAACGATCTCACCCTCGGCCCTGCCCTCTGCCCCTTGGGGACGTATCCTGCCGCCAGGCGGGCTGCGCTTCGCACCCGCCCGTGGCCCGGACTGATCCCCGATTATCGAAAGCAAAACGGCGGCACCTCGCCGATGCCGCCGTCTGCGTCCCGCCTTCAGGCGCTATTTCCGGTCGACCCGCTCCCGCAACTCCTTGCCGGCTTTGAAGTGCGGCACGAATTTCTCGGGCACGCGGACCTTCTCGCCAGACTTCGGGTTGCGTCCGACCCGCGCCGGCCGATGATTCAGCCCGAAGCTGCCAAACCCGCGGATCTCGATGCGTTCGGCCTTCACCAGGCTCTGCGTCATCGCGTCCAGAATCATCTTCACCGTGAACTCCGCATCCTTGGCGACGAGCTGCGGATAGCGCGCAGCCAGCCGGGCGATCAGTTCGGACTTGGTCATGCCGGGTCTCGGTTACTGGCCGGTTACTGTTGAGCGTTCTTGTTGTCCAGCTTCGCCTTCAAGAGCGCCCCGAGGTTGGTGCTGCCCGCGCTGGCGGCACTCTCGCTCTGGAGCTTGGCCATCGCGTCGTTTTCCTCCGACAGATCCTTCTGCTTGATCGACAGATTGATCGTGCGGTTCTTGCGGTCGACGTTGATGATCATCGCGGCCACGCTGTCGCCCTCCTTGAGAAGGGTGCGTGCATCCTCGACGCGGTCCCGCGAAATTTCCGATGCGCGCAGGTATCCTTCCACGTCCCCGGCCCCGGACAGCACGATGACCGCGCCCTTCGCATCGATCGACTTGACCGTGCCCGACACCAGCTTGCCCTTCTCGTGCCCCGCAATGAAATTGTTGAAGGGGTCGCCTTCGAGCTGCTTCACGCCGAGCGAGATTCGCTCGCGTTCCATGTCGATCGAAAGAACCTGGGCCTCGATCTCCTCGCCTTTCTTGAAGTTGCGCACCGCCTCTTCGCCCGGGGCCGACCAGGACAGGTCCGACAGGTGCACCAGGCCGTCGATGCCTCCCGGCAGGCCGATGAAGATGCCGAAGTCGGTGATCGACTTGATCTGGCCCTTGACCTTGTCGCCTTTCTTGAAATTCATCGAGAACTCTTCCCACGGGTTCGGCATGCACTGCTTCATCCCGAGGGAAATGCGGCGGCGTTCCTCGTCGATTTCCAGGATCATGACCTCGACTTCGTCGCCGAGCGCGACCACTTTCGACGGATGCACGTTCTTGTTGGTCCAGTCCATTTCGGACACGTGCACCAGCCCCTCGATGCCTTGCTCGACTTCGACGAAGGCGCCGTAGTCGGTGAGATTCGTGACTTTGCCGAACAGGCGCGTGCCGGTCGGATAACGGCGCGACAGCCCGACCCAGGGGTCTTCTCCGAGCTGTTTCAGGCCCAGGGAAACGCGGTTCTTCTCGGTGTCGAACTTCAGGACCTTGGCCGTGACTTCATCGCCGACCGCGAGCACCTCGGACGGATGTTTCACGCGCCGCCAGGCGAGGTCGGTGATGTGCAGCAGCCCGTCTATGCCGCCCAAGTCGACGAACGCCCCGTAATCGGTGATGTTCTTGACGATGCCCTTGACGGTCGCACCTTCCTGCAGGTTCGACAGCAGCGCTTCGCGTTCGGCTCCCTGCGACGCTTCGAGCACCGCGCGCCGCGACACGACCACGTTGTTCCGCTTGCGGTCGAGTTTGATGACCTTGAACTCCATTTCCTTGCCCTCGTAGGGCATGGTGTCCTTCACCGGGCGGATGTCGACCAGCGATCCGGGCAGAAACGCGCGAATGCCGTTCGTCATGACCGTCAACCCGCCCTTGACCTTGCCCGAGATGACGCCCTTCACGATTGCGCCGGATTCCAAGGCCTTTTCCAGATCGAGCCACGCCGCGAGGCGCTTGGCCTTGTCGCGCGACAGCCGCGTCTCGCCGTAACCGTCCTCGAGCGCCTCGATCGCGACGCTGACGAAATCGCCCACCTTGACTTCGAGTTCGCCTTTGTCGGTTTTGAATTCCTCGAGGGCAATGAAGGATTCGGACTTCAATCCGGCGTTGACGACCACGTAGTTCATGTCGATCCGGACGACTTCGGCGGTGATGACTTCACCGGTGCGCATCTCCTTTCGAGTCAGGCTTTCCTCGAAAAGGGCGGCAAAACTCTCCATGGGAACCACTGCGGGAGCTACGGGAACTGCGGGAGCTACGTTCGACATAGAAAATACCTGCACATACCCGTCGACTCGGACGGGGTTGGTTAATCACAACAAAAAGCCAAGTCGCTATCGGGCTTGGCTTGATGTCACCCATTCGCCCCGCGGTACCAGCCCACGATGAGGGCTGCCGCCTGCGCGGCGCTCAACGAAGTCGTGTCGAGCCTCCGCGCCCCGGAGCTTTGCTTGAGAGGCGCCACGCTGCGCGTCGCATCGCGTGCGTCGCGCTCGCGTAAATCCCGCAGAAGGCCGAAAAGTGTAGCAGCGATTCCTTTTTCTATCAACTGTTTATGACGCCGTTCGGCCCGCGTCTCGGGGCTCGCGGTGAGGAACACCTTGAGTGCAGCGTCGGGAAACACGACCGACCCCATATCGCGCCCCTCTGCGACCAGCCCGGGGGGCTCGCGGAAGCCGCGCTGACGCCCCAGCAGCGCCTGCCGGACCGCAGGCTGCGCCGCCACCCTGGAGGCCGCCAGGGAACACTCCTCGGTACGGATTGCCTCGGTCACGCGCTCGGCTCCGAGTGTGGTTTCCGCGCCTTCGAAGCGGACTGCGAGCCCGCGGGCGATCCCTGCCAGTCCCTCCCCATCGGCGAGATCGACCCCCCCGCGCGTCGCCGCCAGCGCCACCAGCCGGTAGAGGCTGCCGCTGTCCAGATAGTGGAACCCCAGTTCGCGCGCGACGTGCAGCGCCACCGTGCCCTTCCCGGACGCCGAGGGACCGTCGATGGCGATCACTGGAGGATCGGCTGCCACGGGAAGCGTCATCGGTCAGCGCCCGGCAATTCGCCCGAACTCGTCGAAGAAGCCGGGAAATGTCTTGCCCACGCAACCGGGATCGTTGATGCGCACCCGCACCCCGCCCAGTGCCGCGAGCGAAAAAGACATCGCCATGCGGTGATCGTCGTAGGTGTCGATGGTCGCGGCGCAAAGGGCCTGCGGCGGTTCGACTTTCAGAAAATCCGCGCCTTCCTGGACTTTCGCGCCGAGCTTGCGCAGTTCCGTCGCCATGGCGGCGAGGCGGTCGGTCTCCTTGACGCGCCAGCTGGCGATGTTTCTCAGCGTGCTCGGACCTTCGGCGAAAAGGGCCGCGACCGCAGCGGTCATGGCGGCGTCGGGGATGTGGTTGAGATCCGCGTCGATGGCCTTCAGCTTGCCGCGCGCGCGCGCCTCGGCCCCCGCCGTCGCCTCGATCCAGTCCTCGCCCATCGAAATCGCCGCACCCATGCGCTCGAGCACCTGGGCAAACTGCACGTCGCCCTGAATGCTTGCGCGCCCGACGCCTTCGACCCTGACCGGGCCGCCGCCGGCGAGCCCGCTGATCGCCCCGGCCGCGAGGAAGTAGGATGCCGAGGACGCATCCCCCTCGACGCGGATTTCACCGGGGGTCGAATAGGAACCATTGGGAACGACAAACAAGCTCCATCCCTTTTGCATGACGCTGACGCCGAAGCGCCGCATCAGGTTCAGGGTGATCTCCACGTAGGGCCTGGAAATCAGTTCCCCCTCGACCTGGACGCTCGCATCCGAGAGCGTCAGTGGCAGCGCCATCAGCAGCGC
>JBGPTG010000003.1:0-34261 GCA_041490545.1 Gammaproteobacteria bacterium | reverse complement strand
GGCTCAGCAAGTGCAGGCTCAGGGCTTGCCCGAGCTGGGCGATTCGTCCGGGGCGCTGATTTCCCCCCAGACAGAGCGCAAGATCGGGGAACAGGCCATGCGCGAAATTCGCCAGAGGGACGCAAATTTTCTCGACGATCCCGAACTGACGGAGTACATCAATACCCTTGGCCGGAGAATCGTGTCGGCAAGCCCGGATGGGCGTCAGGATTTCGAATTCTTTCTGGTGCGGGACAATACGATCAATGCGTTTGCCATGCCCGGAGGCTTCGTGGGCGTGCATACCGGACTTCTGCTTGCCGCCCAAACGGAATCCGAGCTCGCGGGGGTGCTCGCGCACGAAGTCGCGCACGTAACTCAGCACCATATCGCCCGTTTGCTGGGCAAGCAGGACCAGATGTCCATTCCGACCCTCGCGGCCATCATTCTGGGACTGCTTGCCGCGCGGTCCAGTCCCGATCTGGCGCAGGCGGTGATCATAGGAGCGGGGGCGGTCGGCATTCAGTCACAGTTGAATTACACGCGAGAATTTGAGCGCGAGGCGGACCGGATAGGATTCCAGTTTCTCCAGCAGGCGGGTTTCGACACTAGCGGAATGGGAACGTTTTTTGGTCGGATGCAAAAGGCAACCCGGCTATACGAAAACAACGCCCCCGGGTACTTGCGTACGCACCCGCTCACCACGGAGCGTATCGCTGACATGCAAAATCGTGCGCAGTCCGCGGCGTACAGGCAGGCGCCCGACAGTCTCGAATTCTTTCTGGTGCGCGCAAAGCTGCGTGCCGAAGAGGGGCAGCCGCGTGAGGCTGTCGCGTATTTCAGCGAACTGGTGCGCGAGCACCGCTACGCTGACGAATCCGGTGCCCGTTATGGTTTGGCGAGCGCACTGGCGAGGGAACGCGATTTCACTCGCGCGGCCACCCAAGTGGAGGCAGTGCGCAAGCTCGTTGGTGCGCCGCATCCGATGGTCGAGCTTCTGGCGGCGAGGGTTCGACAAGGGGGCGGAGATGCTGCCGGAGCCCGTGACCTGCTCCGCGCGGCGCTTTTTCGAGCGCCGAACTACCGGCCGCTTCATTACGCGTACGTCGAGGCCCTGCAGGATCTGGGCCAACACGATGCTGCCCTTGCATGGCTCAACGAGCTGGTAAAGACCTATCCACGAGACGAGCACCTTTACGGCCTGCTGGCAAAGTCCTACAACGCATCCAGCAAGCGCCTTCTGCATCATCAGGCGCTTGCCGAGCTGTATGTTCTGCGCGGCACGCTGCCGGCTGCTATCGAGCAACTGCAGCTCGCGCAAAAGAGCGGAGACGGTGATTTCTATCAACTCTCGGCAGTGGACGCGCGTCTCAGAGTACTGCGCGCCCAGCAATCCGAGGACCGGAACCGTCGCTAGACCAGGTAACGTCTCGCGGGCAGGCCAAGTCGAAGCTAACGCGGGCCGGTCCTGGCCGGGGCTTCGAAATACGCTTCGTAGAGAAGATCGAAAGTCTTTTCGCTTTCGGAAAACAGCTCCTGGTCGCTGTTGCTGCGCCGCCGCGCGCCTTGAAGCAGGGTTTCCACCCCTGCAGCTTCCGGTACCGGCGTGCCGCCGGCAGCGAGGTAATGCACGAGGGTACCAATCCGTAACAGCGCCTGGTTTTTGTCCAGGCTGAAACTCGCCAGGAGTTCCTGGAAGGTGACGTTGTCCTTGTTATTGAAAAACGTTGCTCCCTCAAAGCCGAACCCGACTGCGGTGGACGGGCATGCGTCGGATTTGTCCAGCCATAACAGAGTGGCTTCCGGATCGATGAATCGCCTGATGAGCCATGCGGAGGCAAGGCGGTCTGGCCAGAGCGGCTTGCGCGTGGCCCACGAGCGCTTGAAATAGAATCGTCCGGTCTGGGTCATGCGGCCTTCCCTGGGCGCTTCCGGGAACATCAGCTTGCGCACCTGCGCCTCAGTGTCGCGCAGAGCCTGCTCGACCTTGACCCTTGCTGGCGATGGGAAAAAATCGAGCGCGCTGATGGCTTCGAATTCCCTTCGCTGCTTGTTGAGAATGCGGGAAATCGCGATTGGCTCAGAGACACCGAACCCTGCCTGCAGACTCCCGATGGTCTTGGTCAGTTGCTCGTATTTCAAAGTTCGGTCAAAAAGCGAGCGAAACATTTTTCCCTGCCTGGTATCGAAGCTCGACACCTGCAGGAGATGGGCCGACCCGTTGATGCGGGTCATGTGCTCCGACAGGCGTTGCAGCCCTTGGCGATTTCCCGGACTGTCGGGCAGCACGAAAACCCCCTCGCGCAACACGGCGCATCCGAGGGAATCCAGGGTTCGCAATACGCGCATTCTCGCGGCCGGGTCGTCAGTCGGAAGGCTGGCGACGAAGACAAGCCACGTCGGGACAACCGTCGGTGAAGCCTTCTCCTTGGCCAATTTGACTCCCCGCTGGAACCCTTGGGCGCGACGCGTGCCAGTTTAAGTACCGCGAAAGGAATAGGCAACCGGCCCCTGGCCGGCCGTCCGGCCTTGCCGCCCTGGCCCTGCGGCCCGCAATCCCAGCGCAGGGTCACTCGCGTTTCGGTATATTAATGCCCGATCCATCACGAGCCATCGAACCCAAGATGACACATTTTGACAAGGACCTGGATGTGCGCGGCCTGAACTGTCCGCTGCCCATTCTGCGCGCAAAGAGAGCATTGACGGAACTGAAGAGCGGAAAGGTGCTGCGAGTGCTCGCGACCGATCCGGGCTCCGTTAAGGATTTCCAGGCTTTCGCGAGGCAGACCGGAAACGAACTTCTGTCGCATTCCGAGGCAGACAACGTTTTCACGTTCTACATGAAAAGGAAATGATCGGGAGCTGACGAGCGCGCGCCCGGCCGATCTCGTGCGCGCGGCTAGCCCTTCGGCGCCTGGATGATTCCTCGATTGATGTAGACCGGACGGACGGATCTGGCCCAGGTCCTGAAACCCGCCGCAAACGCGACGCCGGCGAGGGCCGCGCACAGACCGAACAACGCGAGCGTGCGGTGTGCGCCGATACTCTCGGCAAGGGCTCCCGCAGTAAAATTTCCAATCGGCGCGACGCCGATGAAGCACATCACGTACATGCTGATAACGCGCGCGCGCTTGTCTTCCTCGGCGAGTGTCTGCAGGATTGTATTGATGGACGCGGCGGTGACCACCAGTCCGGCGCCAAACACCGCCAGGAACAGGAGCGAAAGCCAAAGCAAACCCGAGGCGGAAAAACCGATCAGGGCAGCGCCTGCCATCACGGTAGTGGCGGGTATCACCCTGCCGAGCCCGCGTACGGACCTGCGCGCAGCGAGCGCAAAAGTCCCCGCGACTGCACCAAGCCCTACTGCTCCGATGAGAAATCCGAATGTTCTCGAGTCGCCAGCGAACGTCTCAGCCGCGAAGATGGGCATCAGTGAGGACCAGGGTGCGGTGAAGAATCCCACCGCTGCGAGCAGCAGCAGGAGGCGCCGCGTTCCGGTATAACCGAACGCGTAGCCGAAACCGGCGACAAGCTGGCGCCACCAGCCGGAATCTGCTTCTGGCACATTGCGCGGCGTCACCCGGACCACAATGTAGGTCGCGATGATCGCCAGGTAAGCGATGGCGTTCGCCAGGAAGCACCACGCTTCGCCAAATGCCGCGAGTATCACGCCGGCCAGCGAGGGACCGGCAAAGCGCGTCGCCTGAAACAGCATCGACTGCAGGGCGATCGCGTTGGGCAGATCTTCCCGGTGCTGGATCAACTCGAGCAAGAAGGCCTGGCGCGTCGGGGTTTCGAAGGAATTGACGATCCCGAGAAAAAGGGCAAGGGCAATCACATAAGGTACCTGCACCAATTCGAGAAACGTGAGCACGGCCAGCGCCAGCGCCTGCAGGAAAGCGAGGGACTGAACGATCATCAGAAGTCGCTTGCGGTTGACCCGGTCCGCCCATACCCCTGCGATGGGCGACAGGAACAACATCGGAAGCTGCTGCGCTCCCGCCGTAACGCCGAGAAGGAGGGCCGATCCGGTCAGACGGTATACGAGCCAGCTCATCGCCACTGACTGCATCCAGGTCCCCAGAAGAGAGAGACCCTGTCCCGCGTAGAAAATGCGGAAATTCCGGGAGCGGAAGGCGCGTAGCGCGGAATTCACGAATCGGTGGCCAGGGTACTCACACCTTGAGCTTATCGAGCTGCAGTTTCAGTTTTTCTAGTGTCGCGAAGAAATTTGCAAGGCGGTCCCTTTCCTGGGTGACCACCTTCGCTGGGGCGCGTTCGACAAAATTCGAATTGGAGAGTTTGGCGTTGGCTTTGACGACTTCGCCTTCGAGGCGCAAAATTTCGTTTTTCAGGCGGGTGCGCTCGGCGACGGGATCGATCTCTATGTGTAGCATCATGCGATGTTGTCCCGATACTGCCACTGGTGATTCCGAATCGGGAAGGTCTTCAACTATCTTCAAATCGGATTGGCGTATCAGAGCAGAAAAAGCGCTGGTTGTTGCTGGACTCGGATTGCCCGTAATGGAAAAGGAGGAAGAAATACTATACTGGGAATGAATGTTGAGATCGCTACGCAGATTTCGCCCTGCGTTGACAACGCCCTTAGCAGTGGCAATCTCGCGCTCAGCTGCCTCATCGATCTTTTCGGTCTGAAACTTTGGGTAGGACGCGAGCATTATGGTCTCGCCCGTTTTACCCACAAGAGGTGCAACCTTCTGCCATAACTCCTCGGTGATGAACGGAATGATCGGATGTGCAAGTCGTAGTGCCGCTTCGAGTACCCGTATCAGCGTCCGACGTGTGCCGCGTAGCACCTTATCGTCTTGGGATTGCAGTTGCTTCTTCGCTACTTCAACATACCAATCGCAGTACTCGTCCCAGACGAAGCGGTAGATCGCGCTTGCGACATTGTCGAACCGGTATTCGGCGAAGCCGGTCTCGACCTCCTTCTCGGTGCGCTGGAGCGTGCTGACGATCCACCGGTCCCACGCGGACAGTTCGACCGGAGCTTTTTCGTCCAGCCCGCAGTCCTTACCCTCGGTGTTCATCAGCACGAAGCGTGTCGCGTTCCACAGCTTGTTGCAGAAGTTGCGATAGCCCTCACAGCGATTGAGGTCGAAGTTAAGCGTGCGTGCAAAGGTGGCGAGCGAGGCAAAGGTGAAGCGCACCGCATCGGCGCCGAAGGAGGGAATACCCTTCGGGTAGTGCGCGCGGACGTACTTCTCGATCTTCGCCTTGTGATCAACGCGCAGCAGGCCCACCGTCGATTTGGCTACAAGCTCGTCCGGCGTAATGCCGTCGATGAGATCGAGCGGATCGAGCGTGTTGCCCTTCGACTTCGACATCTTCTGGCCCTCGGCGTCGCGCACCAGGGCGTTGATGTAGACGTGGCAGAACGGCACCTTGCCGGTGAAGTGCTGCGTCATCATGATCATCCGGGCGACCCAGAAGAAAATGATGTCGAAGCCGGTCACCAGCACCGAGGAGGGGAGAAAGGTGTCGAGGTCCTTCGTCTTTTCGGGCCAGCCGAGCGAGGTGAAGGGCACCAGCGCCGAGGAGAACCAGGTATCGAGCACGTCCGGATCGCGAGTTAGATTTCCGCTGTAGCCTCTTTCCCGCGCAACTATGTAAGCTTCGTCCTGACTTCTCGCAACGATATCGTGATCGGGTCCGCGAATATCATCTCTATACCAAACTGGAATTTGATGGCCCCACCAGAGCTGGCGCGAAATGCACCAGTCCTGGATGTTTTCCAGCCATTGGTTGTAGGTGGTGGTCCAGTGCTCCGGGAAGAATTTCACTTCGCCTTTGGCGACCGTTTCGAGGCCCGCCTTAGCCAAACCGTCCATTTTTACGAACCACTGGTCGGTCAGCATGGGCTCGACGATCACGCCGGTGCGACCCGAGCGCGGCACGCGCAGCTTGTAGGGTTTTTCGGAAACCAGCAGCCCTTGCGCCCGCAGATCGGCGAGGATTTTCTTGCGGGCTTCGAATCGGTCGAGGCCACGATAAGCTTCAGGTAACGGGCAAGACTTCATTCCGATACGTACATCGCCGATTTTGCTGAGGTAGTCACTTTTCTTAATGAACGCCTCAGTTCCGTCAGGATATTTAAAAACGGTGAACGACACGAATACTTCGGCAGCATCTCGAATACGAGCATCCAATGTAAGAACGTTTACCTGCGTCAGAGCGTGGCGCACCCCAATTGCGTAGTCGTTGAAATCGTGTGCCGGCGTGATCTTGACGCAGCCGGTACCGAACTCGCGGTCGACGTAGCTGTCGGCGATGACCGGGATGGTGCGGTCGGTGAGTGGCAGCCGCACTTGCTTGCCAACCAAATGCCGATAGCGCTCGTCCTCGGGATTCACCGCCACCGCGACGTCGCCGAGCATCGTTTCCGGCCGGGTCGTCGCCACCACCACCGAACCGCTACCGTCCTCGAACGGGTAACGGATCTCCCAGATTTTCCCGTCCTCTTCCTCGCTGTCCACTTCCAGATCGGACACCGCCGTACCGAGCACCGGGTCCCAGTTCACCAGGCGCTTGCCGCGGTAGATCAGGCCCTGCTCGTGCAGCCGCACGAACGCTTCGAGCACGGCGCGTGACATGCGCTCGTCCATGGTGAAGTAGCCGGCCTTCTGGCCTTCGGTGTCGGCGAAAGTCCAGTTGCCGGACGCACCGAGTCGGCGCATCTGGCGCGTGATGGTGGAGCCAGACTGCTGCTTCCATTCCCACACGCGCTCCACGAACGCTTCGCGCCCGAGGTCGTGACGCGTCTTGCCTTCGGCCTCGAGCTGCCGCTCCACCACGATCTGCGTTGCGATTCCCGCGTGATCGGTGCCAATCACCCAATTGGTGTTGAAGCCCCGCATCCGGTGGTACCGGATCAATGCGTCCATCAGCGTCTGCTGAAACGCATGGCCCATGTGAAGCGTGCCGGTGACATTCGGCGGGGGTAACTGGATGCAGTAGGCAGGTTGCGCGGCATCGCCGGAATGCGCGAAATAGCCACGGGACTCCCACAGGAAGTACCAGCGCTTCTCGACTGCGTGAGGCTCAAAAGTCTTGGCGAGGTCCATCAAATCTCACAAAGCAACAGCGCGTCGAGCGGCGCCCTCTCGGGTGCCCTTCGTCGACGCGCTGGAACAAATTATAGCCTCAGGATCGTCCGTTTCGCGACGATCCGCGCAACCGCGCGATCTCCTCCTCGACGGCCCGACTGACTGTCTCGCGAACCAGGGTCTCAATTTCCAGCTTGATTTGTTCGGTGAGGGCGGGCAGTGCCCGCTTGAGGTGCGCTTCGACGCGTGTCCGAAGAGGTTCCTCCAGGATCGTCGCGACTCGCGGCCCAATAGCATCGAGCAGGCTTTTCACGAGCTTCGGATCGAGGGCCGGGTGCTCGGGCTCGGCCGCATTGCGCGCTGCGGCCACGCGTTCTGCCGGCAGCGCGGGCGCGGGTTCCGTAACTACATCGGTGAGCACGGGGATTTCCTCGCGCTCTGCCTTCGGCGAGGGGTGATAGCGCTTCAAAAAGGCATCGGTCTTCTCCAGAAGGTCCTTGGGATCGCTCACGGCTGGGACCTGGCGAGGTCGCGATGGTGTATTTCGTAACCCCGGTCCCGATAGAAGCGGTACCTCGCCCGGGCGCGTTCGCGGTCGTCCTGGTCGGAACTGACGACCTCGATCAGCCGCGCGAAACGGCTGAAGAGAGGGGGCGAATCGTCGTGCAGGTTGAGCATCACTTCGTAATGCGGCATTTCGGAATCCCCGCTGCATATGACAACGGGGGTGTCGGACGAAATGGCGTGAAAGTCCATGCAGTGCGGAATGAAGCCCGTGGCCTGGAACGTCCAGAGGAGTTTGTCCATGCTGCGTGCGGTGTTCTCGTCGGGTGCGTAGATGATGATCCGCAATCGTTCCTGAAAGGTGCTTGCGACAAGCTCGCAGGCTGCCTGGAGCCTGGACTCGGCGTTGGAAAAGAACTCGACCCGCGTCATTTGGGAAGGGTCAGGATCCGGCGTGGAGGAATCACGGGGGGCCCTGTCTCAGGCTGTCGCGTCCCGGATTCCCGATCCCCAATCCTACCCTTTCGCACGTCCCATGAGGAATGCCGTAAGCATTGGAACCGGCCTTCCGGTGGCTCCCTTTTCCTTGCCCGATTTCCAGGCGGTTCCGGCGATATCGAGATGGGCCCAGTCGAAGCGGCGGGCGAACCGCGACAGAAAACAGGCTGCCGTAATGCTTCCGGCTGCCTTGCCGCCGATGTTGGCGAAATCGGCGAAATTGCTCTTTAGCTGCTCCTGGTAGTCGTCCCAGAGAGGCAACTGCCAGGCGCGGTCCCAGGATTCTTCACCGGCGGCCAGTAGTTCGCGCGCGAGCGCGTCGCGGTTCGCAAACAGGCCGGAGCAGACATGGCCGAGAGCAACGATGCAGGCGCCGGTCAATGTTGCTACGTCGACCACCGCCTGGGGTTCGAATCGCTCGGCGTAGCTGAGCGCGTCGGCGAGAATGAGTCGTCCTTCCGCGTCGGTGTTCAGAATTTCTATCGTCTGGCCGGACATGCTCGTAACGACATCGCCCGGTTTGGACGCGGCGCCTCCAGGCATGTTTTCGCAGGCCGGCACCAGGCCCACGACGTTCAGCTTCATCTCAAGCTCGGCCACGGCCCGCAGTGTTCCCAGCACGCTCGCGGCTCCGCACATGTCGAACTTCATCTCGTCCATTTCAGCCGAGGGTTTGATCGAAATACCCCCGGTGTCGAACGTAATGCCTTTGCCGATAAGCACCACAGGGCGCGCTTTCCTGCCTGCGCCGGAATACCGCAGGATCACAAACTTCGGCGGCTGGCGTGACCCCTTCGATACCGACAGCAGCGAACCCATGCCGAGCTTCGCCATGTCTTTCTGGACGAGCACTTCGACTGCGAGCTTCCATTCCTTCCCGAGCTTTACCGCAGCGTCGGCAAGATAGGTCGGGGTACAGATGTTGCCGGGTAGATTCCCGAGATCGCGCGTGAGCGCCATGCCGGCTGCGATGGCTCGCCCCTCGCGCACCCCGCGCTCGATATCGCGCACGTCCTGTTTCGACATAGCAGATATCGTGACGCGAGCGAGCGGCCGGGGTTGTGGCTTCTTGCTTTTCATCCGGTCGAAGCGGTAAGCCACATCGGCCGCCGCGAGCACCAGCTGGCGCGATCTCCAGTCGACACCACGATTCGCTACCGGGAGTTCCGAGAAAGACAAACACGCTTCCCGCGCTCCCGTGTCACCTATGGCCGTGACGGCGGTACGGCTGCAATTTCGGAACTGCTTCTCGCCAAATTCCTTTTCCGGTCCCAAGCCGACCAGCAGAACACGCTCGGCCGCAATGCCGCGCACGTCATAGAGAAGACGCGTTGTGCCGAGCCGGCCGTCCATGTCCCCGGAGCGCAGGAATTCGCGGATCTGGCCCCGCGAGGCAGCGTCCAGTGCGGAAGCCGCCACAGAAAGCTTGCGCGGCTCGAACACACCCACGGCGATACAAGGGCCGGAGTACTTCTCCGGCGCCGCGACTTTTGTGCTAAATTCCATGATGATTTTTTCGGGGGAAATATGTGCGACTAGCTGCGCGGATTATCCCCGGTTTATTCAGACGAAGTCAAAGCGGCGTCAAGCTTGTCGGCGCTCGGTCTGCACCACCCCGACCTTCGATCCACCGGCAAAGTGATATTTCGTCGCGCACTGCTGCGTGAATTCAGCAATCTTGCGCTCGCGGTATTTGCGACGCTGTTCGCCATCACGCTGACAACCCAGCTGATCCGCCTGCTGGGCCAGGCGGCGATAGGAAAGGTGCTCTCCGAAGGCGTGTTGGCGCTGCTGGCGTTCTCGGCGCTGAACTACCTTCCGATACTGCTGTCGTTGACGCTTTTCATCACGGTGCTGATCACCTTGTCGCGGAGCTACCGCGATTCCGAAATGGTCATCTGGTTCGGCTCGGGGCTCTCACTGCTGGCGTGGGTGCGCCCCGTGCTCCTGTTTGCTGCTCCTTTGATTGCGCTCGTGGCGGTCCTGTCCCTGTTCCTGTCGCCCTGGGCGATACGCAAGGCCGAGGAGTACCGGAATCAGATGGAAACGCGGGATGAGACCACTCGCGTGGCGCCGGGCGTTTTTCGTGAGGCGTCGAACGCCGATCGGGTGTTCTTCGTCGAGGAGATCGCAGGGGACGAAATCAACGTCCAGAACGTGTTTGTTGCGCAAATGCGGGGAGACAGTCTGGGCATCATGGTGAGCCGGCGCGGGTACCGGGAGGTGGCGCCAAACGGCGACCGTTTCGTGGTGCTGCTCGATGGCAGGCGGTACGAGGGGATCCCGGGCGCCCTCGACTTCAAGGTGATGGATTTCGGGCGCTACGCGCAGCGAATCGAAGCGCGTGAGCGGCAGGCGGAATCCGTTTCGATCAGAGCCATGCCGACGCTCGCCTTGCTGCAGGAACGAGGCAATGCGCACCGCGCCGAATTGCTCTGGCGGATGGGATTGCCGATCTCGGGCCTGATTCTCGTTCTGCTTGCGATTCCGCTGTCGTTCGTAAATCCGCGGGCCAGCCGGTCAATGAACCTTCTTTTTGCGCTGCTTGCCTACATGGTGTACGCAAATCTCCTAAGCATCGCACAGGCCTGGGTTTCCCAGGGCCGACTGTCATTCCAGATCGGCTGGTGGATCGTGCACGCCGGGATGCTCACCCTGTTGGTGCTGTTGTTCTACCGGCGGCTTCGCTTCGGTTCTCTGATAGGAGGCCGCTGAGGTGGACACTTTGCGCACGTACCTGGCACGCGAAATTTACGCGGCTACGCTGTTCGTATTCGCCGCTTTCCTGAGCTTGTTTGCTTTTTTCGACCTGATCAACGAGCTTACCGATCTCGGCAAAGGCCAGTACCGGTTGCAGCACGTCCTGGCCTTCGTGGCGCTTTCGATCCCAAGCCACGTCTACGAGCTGTTCCCGGTAGCGGTTCTGATCGGTACTCTCTACGCGATATCGCATCTGGCCGCCAATTCAGAATTCACCGTCATGCGCGGCTCGGGACTGGCGCCGCTGCGAGCCACGACCACGCTGTTCCGGATCGGTATAGTATTTGTCGTTGCGACCCTGGTTTTCGGCGAGTTGATCGCGCCGGTTTCCGAACGAGCCGCGAAGCAGTTGAAGCTTTCGGCGACCAGCGCAATCGTCGCTCAGGAATTTCACACGGGCCTCTGGGTGAAGGACGATCGTCGCTTCGTGAACGTACGCGAAGTCCTCCCGGATACGAGCTTGACGGGCGTGAGGATATTCGAGTTCGACGATCAATATCGCCTCAAATCCATCAGCATCGCGCAGCAGGGCAGGTATGTCGGAAAGAGTACATGGCGTCTGCGGGATGTGACGCAGACCACATTTGCAGCTTCCGGCAGCAGCGTACAGCGCCTCGCCGAGCTGGACTGGACCTCCGTCCTCACGCCGGACATCCTCTCGGTACTCTTTGTTCTGCCCGAACGAATGTCTGCCTGGAACCTCTACCAGTACACGCGGCACCTCTCGGAAAACCGGCAGAAGACCGAGCGCTACGAGATCGCCATGTGGAAAAAGCTCGTTTATCCGTTCGCCTCCCTGGTCATGATGGCGCTCGCACTACCTTTTGCCTACGTGCACGTGCGGACGGGTGGGGTCGGCGTCAAGGTATTTTCGGGGATCATGCTCGGGGTCGTTTTTCACATGCTGAACAGCCTGTTTTCGCACCTGGGGCTCTTGGGCAACTGGCCGCCGTTCTTCAGTGCGGCACTGCCCAGTGCTGCCTTCCTGGGCGCGGCAGCGCTGACGATGCTTTGGGTGGAACGGCGCTGACGATAGGCGCGCCTGCCGGCCTCAGTCCGGGCTTGGGCCTTTGGTCAGGACAATCCTGGTCCCGGCGAGCCGGTCATGCAGGAACTGGTGATCACGGTCGACAAATGCCCAGAGAAGGCCGCCACCGAGAAGCGCGAAAGACGGCCAGGCGAGGACGTATCTCAGCATTGCGCGGGCGACTCCGACCGAATGCCCGTTCTTGTCGATCACGCGGATCCTCCAGGTCTGCATCGGCAGCGTCCGCCCCCCGCGGGTCCAGCATGCGATGAAGTAGGCGCCCAGAACCAGGAAGAGGTAAAGCTGGAAAACCCGCCGGGATTCGCCGGTGAAGCGGTCCACGGGGATGACGTGATATATGAACCCGGCGAAAAGCGAGAGCGCCAGCATCACGAGTGCTTCGTAAAGCATCGACAAGACTCGCCGCCCGATCCCCGCAGCCTGATGCTTGACGGTCGCGTCCGGCATCGAGTGCACCGCCGCAGCCTATCGAGCGGCGGGAGCGGGTGCGACGGGATTCGCAGGCGCGGTCGGAGGCGGAACGGAGTCGGTTGGGGGAGCGGCTTTGGGGGCGGTGGACTTGCGTTGTGGGGATGCGAGATTTTGTCGTTCGCG
The DNA here is from genome assembly GCA_041490545.1 of Gammaproteobacteria bacterium. Classification (GTDB taxonomy): domain Bacteria; phylum Pseudomonadota; class Gammaproteobacteria; order Burkholderiales; family SG8-39; genus VBDM01. The sequence continues at coordinate 21,811 of JBGPTG010000003.1, read as the reverse complement.
TTCCGGCAGACGGTTGTATTCATCCCATTTCTGTTTCAGACCTTGCTTCTTGTCGGGCGGCAATTTCTCTATTTTCTTGTAGCGCTCGCGGGCGGCCTGCCGCTCTTTCGGGGTGAGCTTCGCCCAGGCCTGCATGCGCCGCTGGACGCGTGCCTGCTCGTCGGGCTTCATCTTCGGATAGCGCTTGGCGATGCCAAGCCACTTGCGCTTGCGTTCAGGCTCGAGATTTTCCCAGTCGGCGGCGAGCGGCGCCAGAATCTGCTGCTGCTCCGCGTTCAACTCCCCCCAGGTTGGGGGTTTCTTGGACGGCGTGTCGGCGAAGACGGGGAGCGAGATGCAGAGCCAAAGTGCTAGTGCGAGGGGCGCTTTAGCCATGCATCGAATCCCTTGTCGAGGTAGGCGTCCAGCGGCAGGTCGCTGGTGAGCACTGCAGCGTCGATTTCCTCGATCTCCGCGGCGATCTGCGTCTCGCGCCATTGGCTGACTGCAATCAGTCCGAGAATCAGCACGACCATGGGAAGCAGCATGCGCGGCACCAACGATGACGGGCCACCCCATACGCCGACGACGTTGTCGGCCCAGGCCAGCACGGAAACACCGGGTCCGACGCGCTGGTGCGCCAACGCCTGCTCGCGCCCGGCCTTCAGGCGTGCGAGCTTCCCGGCGTCCAGATTGTCGAGCCCCTGGTTGAGGTGCTGCTTGACTCGGTAGGCGATCTGCGGTTCGTTCATAGCTCAATCCCCTTTGCTCTTAAGGCCAGTGCCATGGCGTGAGCTGCCCGGGAGCAATGGGTCTTGACGCTGCCCTGAGAGCACCCCATGACAGCGGCGGTCTCGGCAACGTCCAACTCCTCCCAGTAACGCAGCAGAAACGCCTGGCGTTGACGCAGTGGTAAGCGCTGGAGCTCTTTTTCAATAGATTCAACAATTTGACTCTGTTCCAACGCTTCTGCCGGGCCTCGTCTGGATTTCGACTCATCGGCGCTCTCCAGAGTTTCAAGTGGATCGCTTTCTTCATCGTCCCGCACCGAAGACAGTGACGAGAATAGCGTTATCCACGTCGAGCGCACCTTGCTGCGGCGATAGAAATCGCGAATCGTGTTCTGCAGGATGCGCTGAAACAACATGGGCAGTTCCCCGGGCGGCTTCGTTCCGTATTTCGCGGCAAGCTTGAGCATCGCATCCTGCACGATATCGAGTGCGTTCTCCTCAACGCGAACAGCGAAAAGCGCCTGCTTGTATGCGCGGCGCTCGACGCTCGCGAGAAAATCGGAGAGCTCGGTTGGGGAGGCCAGAAGCGCTTCCTTTGTTGTCGGCCGGATTAGCCGCCATTGCAGCCGTCCGATGGTATCAAAAGCGCGGACCCGATGCAGGCAAAATCAGGAAAAAGCTTGACCAATCAGGCGTCAGCAATTAGGCTCTAAAGTTCCCATAGAGCGTTGCCGGACGGGCAGTTGGCATGGAATTGACTGGCGCAGAGATCGTAATCAAGTGCCTCCAGGCGGAAAAGGTCGAATACGTGTTCGGCTATCCCGGCGGCGCCGTCCTGTTCATCTACGACGAGTTGTTCAAACAGGACAAGGTCAAGCATATTCTCGTGCGTCACGAGCAGGGTGCGACCCACGCTGCCGACGGCTATTCGCGCTCGAGCGACAAGGTCGGGGTCGCACTGGTCACCTCGGGACCCGGCGTAACCAATGCCGTTACCGGCGTGGCCACCGCCTACATGGACTCGATCCCGATGGTGATCATTACCGGACAGGTACCGACTTACGCCATCGGCCTGGACGCATTTCAGGAATGCGACGCGGTCGGCATCACCCGGCCCTGCGTGAAGCACAATTTCCTGGTAAAGGACGTCAAAGATCTGGCGCTTACGATCAAGAAGGCGTTCTATCTCGCCAGAACCGGGCGCCCGGGCCCCGTGCTCGTCGACATTCCCAAGGACGTTACCTCGGCCAAGTGCTCCTTCGAGTACCCGGAAACGGTGACCATGCGCTCCTACAACCCGGTCGTGAAGGGGCATCCGGGTCAGATCAAGAAGGCAGTGCAGTTGCTCGCCGAGGCCAAGCGTCCCATGGTCTATACGGGCGGGGGTGTCATTCTGTCGGACGCCTCGAAGCAGCTGACCAAACTCGTGAAGATGCTCGGATTCCCGTGCACCAATACGCTCATGGGCCTCGGAGGCTATCCCGCAACCGACCCGCAGTTCCTGGGCATGCTCGGGATGCACGGCACGTATGAAGCCAACATGGCGATGCAGAACTGCGACGTGCTGCTTGCCGTAGGCGCGCGCTTCGATGACCGAGTCATAGGCAACCCGGCCGACTTCGCGCAGGTACAGCGCAAGATCATTCACATCGACATTGACCCTTCCTCGATCTCCAAGCGAGTGAAGGTAGACGTCCCGATCGTCGGCAATGTGTCCGACGTGATCGAGGAACTGAGCCGGCAGCTTGAGGCCGTCGGCTACAAACCGGACCAGAAGGCGCTCAGCGCCTGGTGGTCCCAGATCGGCCTGTGGAAATCCAAGGACTGCCTGAAATACGACAGGAAGAGCAAGATCATCAAGCCGCAGTTCGTGCTTGAGACGCTCTACCGGATAACGAAGGGCGATGCCTTCGTCACCTCCGACGTTGGCCAGCACCAGATGTGGACGGCGCAGTTCTACAAGTTCGACAAGCCACGTCGCTGGATCAACTCCGGCGGTCTCGGGACGATGGGTTTCGGTCTGCCCGCCGCGATGGGCGTGCAGTTCGCCAACCCCGGCGCGACGGTTGCCTGCGTCACCGGCGAGGCGAGCATCCAGATGTGCATCCAGGAGCTTTCGACCTGCAAACAGTACCGGCTGCCGATCAAGATCGTAAACCTGAATAACAAGTATATGGGCATGGTGCGCCAGTGGCAGCAGTTCTTCCACGGCAACCGCTATTCCGAATCCTACATGGACGCGCTGCCCGACTTTGTCAAACTCGCCGAGAGCTATGGCCATGTCGGCATGAAGGTGGAGAAGCCCGCCGACGTCGAGCCGGCCCTGAAGGAGGCGTTTAAGCGCAAGAACGACCTCGTATTCCTGGACTTTATTACCGACCAGACCGAGAACGTCTACCCGATGGTCCAGGGCGGCAAAGGTCTCACCGAGATGATTCTTGCCGAGGAGCTGTGAGCAGCGTGCCCGATGCGCAGTCGGGTGTGATCAAGGTAGGCTGAACGGAGTCTGGCTCGGCGGCGCCACGAGCGTCGCGTCGAATCGGGGTCGAGCATGTCCCGGGGCCGGACCTCAGCGAGGGAGCGATGCGACATATCATTTCCATCATGCTTGAAAACGAGCCGGGTGCTCTTTCCCGGGTTGCGGGATTGTTTTCCGCGCGCGGCTACAACATCGAAACGCTCACCGTAGCCCCGACCGAAGATGCCTCGCTCTCGCGCATGACCATCGTCACGACCGGATCTGACGACATGGTCGAGCAGATCACCAAGCAACTCAACAAGCTTGTCGAAGTCGTGAAGGTCGTGGACCTTTCCGAAGCCGCGCACATCGAGCGTGAGCTCATGCTGATCAAGGTCCGCGCGACCGGCAAAGAGCGCGAGGAGATGAAGCGCATGTCGGAAATCTTTCGCGGCCGCATCATCGACGTCACCGACAGCACCTACACCATGGAACTTACGGGGACCGGGGCGAAGCTCGATGCCTTCATCCACGCGCTGGAGCCCGGTCTGATCCTCGAAACGGTCCGGACGGGAGCATCGGGGATCGCTCGCGGTGAGAGGATCCTGAAGGTTTGATTTTCCACTGCCGGGTTTCTCCGTGGAATCCGGTTCGCAGAGGAACGAGGGAGCAACATGAAAGTCTATTACGACAAGGACGCCGACCTCTCGCTCGTCAAGGGCAAGAAGGTCACCATCATGGGTTATGGCTCCCAGGGACACGCCCACGCGTTGAATCTGAACGACTCGGGCGTGAAAGTCACCGTTGGTCTGCGCAAGGGCGGTGCATCCTGGGAAAAGGCGAAGAAGGCCGGGTTGAGCGTCAAGGAGGTCTCCGCAGCGGTCGACGGCGCGGATTTCGTCATGATGCTGATGCCGGACGAGCATATCGCCGCGGTATACCAGTCGGAGGTCGAGCCCAACATCCGCAAGGGAGCGACGCTCGGATTCGCACACGGATTCAACATCCACTACGGCCAGGTCACGCCGCGCGAGGATCTCGACGTGGTCATGATCGCCCCGAAGGCCCCGGGACACACGGTGCGCTCCACCTACGCCCAAGGCGGGGGCACGCCCATGCTGATCGCCGTGCATCGCGATCAGAGCGGCAAGGCCCGCGATCTCGCGCTCTCGTACGCGGCGGCGATCGGCGGTGCCCGCGCCGGAGTCATCGAGACCACCTTCAAGGAAGAGACTGAAACCGACTTGTTCGGGGAACAGACCGTGCTCTGCGGTGGTTGTGTGGAGCTGGTCAAGGCAGGCTACGAGGTGCTCACCGAAGCCGGCTATGCCCCGGAGATGGCTTACTTCGAGTGCCTCCACGAGCTCAAGCTGATCGTGGATCTCATGTACGAGGGCGGGATCGGCACCATGAATTACTCGATCTCGAACAACGCGGAATACGGCGAGTACGTGACCGGCCCGAAGATCATTACCGAAGAAACCAAGACCGCTATGCGTGCGGCGCTCGCCCGCATCCAGTCCGGTGAGTACGCAAAGGATTTCATACTGGAGAATCGCGCCGGCGCACCGACGCTGCTCTCGCGCCGGCGCATGACCGCCGAACACCCGATCGAGGTAGTGGGAGAAAAGCTCAGGGCGATGATGCCCTGGATCAAGAAGAACAAGCTGGTCGACCAGTCGCGGAACTAGGCGAGCGACACGAGCAGGGCAAGGGCATGAGCGCAATCTATCCCCATCCGGTCATTGCCCGGGAAGGTTGGCCCTTCCTGGGAGCTGTAGTTCTGGGGGCGGTGGTTGCGAGCTGGTGGGGTGGATGGTGGTCACTCCCCGTGTGGCTCGCCGCAATCTTCGTCCTGCAGTTCTTCCGCGATCCGTCGAGACAGGTCCCGGGGGACGGTCACGCGGTCGTTTGCCCCGCCGACGGACGCGTGGTTGCTGTGGGTCCTGCCCGCGATCCCTACCTCGATCGCGATGCGATCAAGGTCAGCGTGTTCATGAACGTGTTCAACGTCCATTCCAACCGCTCGCCGGTGGACGGCGAGGTGAAACGGTGCTGGTACAACCCCGGCAGTTTCGTCAATGCGGCGCTCGACAAGGCTTCCGTGGAGAACGAGCGCAACGCGCTGTGGCTGCGCACCCCGGACGGCGCCGACGTCACCTGCGTGCAGATAGCAGGGCTCATTGCACGACGCATCCTCTGTTATGTGAAGGAAGGTGATGCTCTTGCTCGCGGTCAGCGCTTCGGCTTCATTCGTTTCGGTTCGCGAGTGGATCTGTACCTGCCCAAGAACGCCACCGTCGTCGCCGCCTTGGGAGACAAGGTGCGCGCCACGAGCACCATCGTTGCCACTCTCCCGCGTCATGCCTGAGCCCGGTTTTCGCAAGCCGCTGCTGAATACCGAGATCCGTCGACGGGGAATCTACCTGCTGCCCAATCTGTTTACGACGGCGGCGCTGTTTGCGGGGTTCTATGCCATCGTGATGGCGATGAACCAGCGATTCGACAACGCTGCCGTGGCGATATTCGTCGCGATGATCCTCGACACCCTGGATGGCCGCGTGGCGAGGTTGACGCACACGCAGAGCGCATTCGGTGCGGAGTACGATTCGCTCTCCGACATGGTCTGCTTTGGCGCGGCTCCGGCTCTGGTGATGTACGAGTGGGCGCTGAAGGATCTTGGCCGCTTCGGGTGGATCGCGGCATTTGTCTACTGCGCCGGGGCTGCGCTGCGGCTTGCCCGATTCAATACCAACATCGAAGTCGTCGACAAGCGTTTTTTCCAGGGGCTGCCCAGCCCGGCGGCGGCAGCCTTGGTCGCGGGGTTCCTTTGGCTGGCGAGCGACAACAAGATTCCCGTCGATGACTATGGCCTACCCTGGGTTGCCGCCTTCCTGACCCTGTACGCCGGGCTCACGATGGTGAGCAATGTCCCCTTCTACAGCTTCAAGGACATCAACCTCAGACGTTCGGTGCCTTTTGCGGTCATCCTGCTGGTGGTGCTCGGTTTCGTGCTGGTGTCGTGGGACCCTCCGATCGTTCTGTTTCTCCTGTTTGTGGCTTATGGGCTGTCCGGCTACGTGCACTGGATCTGGAAGAAGCGCCGTCCGAAGGATCCGGCGCAGTTGCAGTAGCGGGGGAAACCCGTTATATTCCAACGTATGCGGTTCAATGCTCCAGTGTTGAAGTCCCCCCACGGCAGCCTGATGCTTTCGGGCCTGCTGCTGCGCCCCGCGCGCTAAAAACTCCAAATCCAATTCAGCAGTACCCCGGTCGCAGCCCGAAAGGCGCTGCGAGAGCAGCATCAGCACGTCATAGGGAGCGGACGCCATGAAAGACCGACTGATCATATTTGATACGACCATGCGCGACGGTGAGCAGAGTCCCGGCGCATCCATGACGAAAGACGAAAAGCTGCGCATCGCCCGGCAGCTGGAGCGCATGCGTGTGGACGTTATCGAGGCCGGATTCGCGGCATCCAGTCAGGGAGATTTCGATTCGGTGCAGGCCGTGGCCAGCCTCGTAAAGGAGTGCACCGTGTGCTCTCTGGCCAGGGCGAACGACCGTGACATAACGCGCGCAGCCGAAGCCATCAAACCGGCCAAACAGGGGCGCATTCATACCTTCATCGCGACTTCGCCGATTCACATGGAGAAGAAGCTGCGCATGACCCCCGACCAGGTGCTGACTGAGGCGGTCAATGCCGTCCGATTCGCCCGCAAGTTCACCGACGACATTGAGTTCTCGCCTGAGGATGCAGGTCGCTCGGAGATTGATTTCCTGTGCCGTGTACTCGAGGCCGTGATAAAGGAAGGCGCAAGAACGGTCAACATCCCCGATACGGTCGGTTACACCCTGCCCGAGCAGTTCGGGTCGCTGATCCGGAAACTGAGAGAGCGGGTACCTAATTCCGACAAGGTCGTCTGGTCCGTGCATTGCCACAACGACCTGGGACTCGCGGTCGCCAATTCCCTTGCTGCGGTCATGAACGGGGCGCGCCAGGTCGAGTGCACGATAAACGGGCTCGGGGAGCGGGCCGGCAACGCGTCCCTGGAGGAAATTGTGATGGCAGTGCGCACGCGGCAGGACGTGTTTACGTGTGATACGCAACTGGACAGCACGCAGATCGTCCCGGCCAGCCGCCTCGTTTCCGGAATCACCGGCTTTCCGGTGCAGCCCAACAAGGCCATCGTCGGGGCAAATGCCTTCGCGCACGAAGCGGGAATACACCAGGACGGGGTGCTCAAGAGCCGCGAAACCTACGAAATCATGCGCGCGCAGGATGTCGGCTGGTCGTCCAACAAGCTGGTGCTGGGTAAGCATTCGGGCCGGAGCGCCTTCAAGCAACGGCTCAAGGAACTCGGCATTGATCTGGATTCCGAAGACGCTTGCAACAAGGCGTTCCAGCGTTTCAAGGACCTCGCAGACAAGAAGCACGAGATTTTCGATGAGGATCTGCAGGCGCTCGTCTCGGGAGAGACAGATCGGACGAGCTTGGAAACGTGGAGACTGGTGTCGATCGAGCAGCAGAGCGGCAGCTCGAAACGGCCGCAGGCCAAGATCGTGCTTTCGGAAGCGGGGGCAGACCGAATCGCCCGCTCGGAGGGCGATGGTCCGGTGGATGCTACGTTCAAGGCTATCGAAAGCGTGGCGAAAAGCGGCGCGGAACTTCTGCTGTTTTCGGTCAATGCGGTGACCCAGGGGACCGAATCGCAGGGAGAAGTGACCGTGCGCCTGTCAAGGGGCGGCAGGATCGTCAATGGCGTTGGAGCCGACACCGACATCATCGTCGCCTCCGCGAAGGCTTATGTGAACGCGCTGAACAAGCTGCAAAACAAGGCTGAGCGGATCAACCCGCAGGTGTAATGTGGATTCCTCAGCGGGCGCCCCGGGCATTCAGGCGGGGCTGCGGGTGGCCCTGGTGTAGGCGATTGCACTAACAAAGAAAACCAGGGAGAGCAGGACCTCGGCGCCGGCGAGGCGGGCGGAAATGCCGGATTCGGTCAACCCGCGAACCAGTCCTTCGGCGAAGTAGGCAAGGACCAGTTGTGATGCCCATTGATAGGTGTAGCGCCTACCGCCCAGCACGCCGAAAAGCGGTGCGAGCAGCGGCAGCGCCTTGAGCATCAGCCAGGATCCGCCAGGCCTCAGCGGTGCCAGCCACAGCTCCCAGGAAAGGCACAGAAACACGAGCGCCACCAGGCTCACGGTGGCCACCCACGCGAGTGCGGCAGGTTTCATGCCTTGCGGCTTGTGCTCGCCAGGGCTGCGAGAGCAGCGCGTGCATCACCCGCGTCAGTGACGGATTGCTCGAAATCGAAACGCAGTAACCTGAACTCGGTGTCGTAGCGGGCGCGTACATCGAAGCCGTCGCAGTCCAGACCAATCATCGTCGCCTCGATTGCCTCGCCACCGGCTGCGTGGCGACAGTAGTCGCGCAGGTTGTGGGAGTGCTCGGCGTTCATGTGGGCAACAATATCGGGTTCGGCATCGGCAAGCGTGTTTATCGGAGGGGCGTAGTCCTCGGCCGACAACCAGTGAATGGACCCGAATCCTTCGATGAAGCGGACTGCGAGCGGGCCCAGGGAAAAAAAGACAAAATCGCCCAAGGCGAGGAGCTTTCGGGAATCGGGAAAGAATCGCTGATAACGGGAGGCGGCGCGACTGTTGGGCTTCAGCGCGGTTGCGCTACCCAGAAGCGTGACGCGCGCCCCCGCCTGTGGGTCAGACGCTCCGTCGCGGGCAAGCAGGCTCGCGCGGGGATCTGCCAGGAGATTCTTGGTGTGCTCGGCGAGCCGGCTTACCAGTATCACGGGCCGTGCCGAGTGGTCGAGCACATAAGGGACAAGCGAACCAAACGGGTGGCCGTCGTGCCGCAGCGAGAGCGTCGAGAGCACGCCGGTTCGGCACGATGCGAGGTGCTTGCGCGCGATGGAACCGCGATTCACCGAGGCTGCGCCGACTCGGGCGCGGAACGGCGACTCCTGCAGCGAAGAACCGGGGTACTACCCATCGAAAGCAGGAGAGGAAGACGCAGGAGAGGAAGACACTCGTACTATTATATCGGCGTTCTCTTGCGGACCGGTGCATTCAATGCGACCAGAAGTGCGACAGCTTGGCCTGTTCCTCGTCCATGTTTGCAAGCGGTTCAACCGGGACCGTTGTCTGCAGATCGCCTCGAGTCTCACTTTCACCACGTTGCTTGCACTCGTGCCTCTGATTACCATCGCGCTCACCCTTGTGTCAGCATTCCCCGTGTTCTCTGGGTTGGGAGAACAGATTCGGGCATTCCTGCTCGCCAACATGTTGCCGGAGACTGCGGGGAAGGTCGTCGCCGGTTATATCGAGCAGTTCGCGGGTCGCGCCGGCAAACTGACCGCCCTTGGCACCGCGGTGCTCGCCGTCACGGCATTCATGATGATGTTTACTATCGAACGCGCGTTCAATTCCATCTGGCGCGTGTCCCAGGCGCGTCCGGTGGCACAGAGGATCCTTGTCTACTGGGCGGCACTCACGCTGGGGCCGGTGATGATGGGAGCAAGCCTCTCTATCACTTCATACATCGTCGGGGCATCGCTCGGCTTTGCCCGGCAGTTTCCGGCCGCAGTTGCCGCCCTGTTCTGGCTGGTCCCTTTCGCTCTGACCTGCGCTGCGTTCACGCTGCTGTACTATGTCGTGCCAAACCGCGCGATGAAAATCGGCCACGCGCTCGCGGGGGGCATCGTGGCCGGGCTTGCTTTTGAGATCATGAAACGCGGATTCGCCGTTTATGTTGCAAAATTTCCGACCTACACTCTGGTATACGGGGCATTTGCGGCGATACCGGTGTTCTTGCTGTGGATATATTTCTCATGGGTGGTGATTGTGGTTGGAGCGTTGATCGCGGCGCTGGCGCCGGACTTCGCGTTGCTGAAAAGCGGAGCAAAGTCTGGATCCTCGGTCGGTTTTCGCGAGGCATTGAACCTGCTGCTGGTGCTCGCTCGTGCACAGCAAGTTGCCGAGCTTCTCGATCCGGGGCAGATCTCGCGACGCACATCGCTGACCGGCGAACAGACAGAGTCACTGCTTCTTCGTGCCCTTCGGCGCGGTTGGGTGACGAGGACCGCCGCAGACCGCTACGGACTGGTGATGGACGCCGATAGGATCCTTGTGGCTGACATCTACCGAGATTTTTTTCTTGGTGAGGGAGATCCGGCGGGCGCGGATGCCCGCGATGCCGGTAAGGTTCTGTTGGAGCGGTTCGCAGCTCAGGCAGAAGATCTGCTGAAGTTGCCACTGAAGCAACTCCTCGATGAAGCGGCAGCCTCAACCCGCTAGAATTGCCCGATTGAAGGATAGCTTCACTGATGACTTCGAAATCTATTTCGCGTGATCAGCGCCTCATCGTTGCTCTGGACGTCCCGGACGTCGCTCAGGCGCAGTCCCTTGTCGACCGATTGGGGGACGAGGTGAGTTTCTACAAGCTGGGGCTGGAATTGTTCATGACCGATGGCTACTTCGGCCTCGTCGATTGGCTTGCAGATCGAGGTAAGAAGGTATTTGTCGACCTGAAGTTCTTCGACGTTCCCGAAACGGTTCGCGCGGCGGTGCGTGGGCTGCGCGATAGGAGAGTGACTTTCGCGACCGTGCATGGCAACCAGGCCATGCTCGAAGCTGCCGGCAAGGAAAAGGGCGACGTCAAGATTCTCGCGGTGACGGCCCTTACCAGCCTGGACCGCGGGGACCTCGATGATCTGGGATTTAAATGTGATGTCGAGAAGCTGGTGTTGTCGCGGGCCAGGCGGGCGCTCGAGGCAGGATGCGACGGGGTGATTTCCTCGGGGCTGGAGGCGCGAGCGCTCCGGCGCGAGCTCGGCTCGCGCTTGCTGGTGGTGACGCCAGGAATCCGTCCAGTGGAGAATCGTCCTGCAGACGACCAGAAGCGCACCGTGGATGTGGCGCAGGCTTTTGCCAATGGCGCCGACTACATCGTCGTCGGCAGGCCGATACGCCAGGCGCCGGACCCGCGGGAAGCTGCGCGCGCGGTTCAGGCTACGATTGCGACCTTGTTTCCTGCCTGATCGCGCAAGCCGATGATGCGCAGTCCTGGGGCAGGCGCCGCCGCCAGCTGTCCCTCGTATCGCCACAGCACGCGCCAGGCGGCAAATACCTGGTTCGGGTAGTCCGTCCTGCCCATGGTGCCGTTATAGCGCGCGAGTGCCCGGAACAGGTCGCCTCTATCGACCTTGAGGTAGTGCTTGAGAATGACGCATCCGTAGCGCAGGTTGGTGCGCAGATTGAATAGATTGTCGCTCTTGCGGCCGACCAGCCCGATCCAGAATGGCATAACCTGCATATAGCCCCGGGCGCCGGAACGGGAAACTGCAAACTTCCGGAACCTGCTTTCCACTTGTATCAACGCCAGCACGAGCTGCGGGTCTAGTCCGGCGCGAATGGCCTCGAAGTGCACGGTACGGAGGAAATCCACCCGCGATCGAAAATCGGGCATTTTCTTCTCCAGCCGCTGGGACATTTCTGCCAGCCAGTTGACGGCCGCAGTCGAGTTGCTGAATCCGTGACGCGGCGCTGGACGGTCCGCGATGGACGACTGCAGATCCGCCCGAACTTCCGCAGCAAGGGGTTCGTATATCTGGCTGCCGGCCAGTGCATCCGTGGCCAGCGCCGTCGCCAGGCCGATGAGCGCCAGTTTCAGCACAGTCTGGAGCGCAGCCGTGCCAAGGCTTCCGCCTTTTCCAGTTTTTCGGCCTTCGAATCGCGCCGAGCCTGATATTCGACGACTCCCTCCTTGAGACTACGCTCACCTACGACCAGGCGATGCGGGATTCCGATGAGTTCCATGTCGGCCAGCATGACTCCCGGGCGCTCGTCGCGGTCATCGAACAGCACTTCAATCCCAGATGCCGTTAATTCCCCGTAGAGCGTGTCGGCGGCATCGCGAACCGCGGCGCTCTTGGCGTATCCGATCGGAACCAGAGCGACTTGGAACGGCGCGATTGACTCAGGGAAAACAATGCCGCGTTCATCGTGATTCTGCTCGACTGCGGCGCCGACGATGCGCGTGATCCCGATACCATAACAACCCATCTCGAACGGGCGTGCGTTGCCGGTTTCGTCCAGGAAGGTTGCTTTCATCACCTGGGAGTACTTGGTGCGCAGCTGGAACACGTGACCGACCTCGATGCCACGCTGGATTTCCAGTACGCCGTTGCCGTCGGGACTGGGATCGCCAGCGACGACCTTGCGAATGTCAGCGATCTGCACGGGTTCCGGGCAATCCCGGCCGAAGTTGACACCGCGCAGGTGAAACCCTTCCTCATTGGCCCCACAGACGAAATCACTCATTGCGGCTACCGTACGGTCCGCAACGACTCTGATGCCGGCGCGTACGCCCATCGGGCCGATATATCCGGGCTTGCACCCGAGATGCTCCAGGATCTCCGAATCATTGGCAAAGCGAAACGGATCCATTGCCTGGATCTTTTGAACCTTGATTTCGTTTAGCGCGTGGTCTCCCCGTACGAGCAGGAGCGCGAATTCCTTGCCGTGCATGACCGCGATCGCTTTGACCGTGCTCTTCAGCGGAACTCCAAGCATCTCGGCCACCTCCTCGCATCGGGTCTGGCCGGGGGTAGGGACTTTCTGCATCGCCTCCCTGGGTAAACCCCGCGACGCGTTCGGTGCCGGCGCTTCCGCAAGCTCCACGTTTGCGGCGTAGTCTGAACTCGGACAGTAGGCGATGGCATCTTCCCCGGAATCTGCAAGCACGTGGAACTCGTGCGAGCCGGTGCCACCAATAGACCCGGGGTCTGCGGCGACTGCTCGGAATTTCAGGCCCAGGCGCGAAAAAATCCTTGAGTACGTGTCGTACATGTTCTGGTATTCCCGCTGCAGGTCTCCATAGTTGGCGTGAAAAGAGTATCCATCCTTCATGGTGAACTCGCGTCCACGCATCACGCCGAAGCGAGGGCGGATTTCGTCACGAAACTTGGTCTGGATTTGGTAAAAATGGACAGGCAGCTGCCTGTAGCTGCGGATCTCACGCCTGGCGATGTCAGTGATCACTTCTTCGTGCGTCGGGCCGATGCAGAATTCGCGATCGTGGCGGTCCCTGACTCGCAGCAGCTCGGGTCCGTACTGCTGCCACCGGCCCGACTCCTGCCACAATTCGGCGGGCTGCACCGCCGGCATGAACAGCTCTATCGCGCCCGCGCGGTTCATCTCTTCTCGAACGATCGCCTCGACTTTGCGAGTCACCCGCAGCCCCATCGGCATCCACGTGTAGATGCCGCCCGCAAGCCGCCGGATCAGGCCGGCACGCACCATCAGTTTGTGGCTGGTCAGCTCGGCGTCGGCCGGAGCTTCCTTGAGGGTCGCAAGAAAATATCGGGAAGCGCGCATACCAGGGTAGACAGGAGAGGCCTCACATTCTACTTGAACTCCCGGGTCGGGCAGTCTGCCGGGAGGTTGTTCAAATCGGCAGCGATTTATGAAAGAATGGGGCCAAGGGGTTACTGCTGGATTGCACATGCTCGATCGAGACGGCTACCGGCCGAACGTCGGCATCATTCTCTGCAACTTGCGCAGCGAGGTGTTCTGGGGCAAGCGCGTCAGAGAGCATTCCTGGCAATTTCCGCAGGGCGGGATCAAGCTCGGAGAAACGCCGGTCCAGGCCATGTACCGGGAGTTGCAGGAAGAAGTGGGTCTGCTGCCCAATCATGTGAAGATCCTGGGGCGGACGCGCGACTGGCTGCGTTACGAAGTGCCCGAGCAGTGGCTCAAGCGCGATTGGCGCGGTAGCTACCGCGGGCAGAAGCAGATCTGGTTCCTGCTGCGACTCGTCGGGCGGGACTGCGACGTGCACTTGCGAGGGTCGGAGAAACCGGAGTTTGACGCGTGGCGTTGGAACGACTACTGGGTGCCGCTGGATTCCGTGATCGATTTCAAGAGAGACGTGTACCAGCAGGCGCTCAACGAACTCGCGCGCTTCCTGATCCGCGGTCCGCGGCGCAAGTTGCCGCCCGAGGAAACGGCATCCCGCTAGCCGCACGGCCCAGACCCAAAGGCCGGCGTTGAGCTTGACATCCCGCCAACCATCGCGTTAAAGTAGTTCCAGTTATTAGAGTAAGTCTAATATATTTGATTTGCGCGGCGATCTGCGCACCAACCTTAGGAGACTCTGATGCAACTCAAGGGCACGAAAACGCATGGCAATCTGAAGGCTGCCTTCGCCGGTGAGTCTCAAGCCAACCGACGCTATCTGTATTTCGCGGCCAAGGCCGACGTCGAAGGCCAGAACGATGTTGCCGCCGTTTTCCGTTCCACGGCCGAGGGCGAAACGGGCCACGCACATGGACATCTGGAGTATATGGAGCAGGTCGGTGATCCTGCCACCGATCTGCCGATCGGCAGTACGCGTTCGAATCTCAAGGCGGCAATCGCCGGAGAAACGCACGAATATACCGACATGTACCCGGGCATGGCCAAGATGGCACGGCAGGAGGGATTTTCCGAAATCGCCGACTGGTTCGAAACGCTGGCAAAAGCGGAGCGTTCCCACGCAAACCGCTTTCAGAAGGCGCTCGACGCGCTTGCCGACTAGGCTTGAGCTCGGTACCGCGCACCTCAACTCTGCGGCCGTGAGATGTCCTAGGGACCTCGCGCCTCGCCGAGTCATCGTCAGCGCAACGGTTCTGGTTCCGCAATGACAGTTCGAGAAGGGAGTTTAGACGCTCCTACGCGGCATCCGATCGAGTGGTGTACACCGCAGTACTACGACGAAACCAAGGTCCTTGCCGAAATGGAGCGGGTTTTCGACATCTGCCACGGTTGCCGGCGGTGCGTCAACCTGTGCACCGCGTTTCCGACGCTATTCGACTTGGTAGACGCAAGCACGACGCTCGGGGTGGACGGAGTCGAGAAGTCGCAGTTCTTGAAGGTGGTGGACCAGTGTTATCTCTGCGACATGTGCTATATGACCAAGTGCCCCTATGTTCCCCCGCACCCCTGGAACGTGGACTTCCCGCATCTCATGCTGCGCGCCAAGGCCGTGAAGTACAAGAACGGACAAGTGCGCGTCCGAGATCGGCTGTTGTCGGCGACCGACGCGATGGGCAAGCTTGCGGCAATCCCGGTGGTGGCGCAGGTAATCAATGCAGCCAACCGGAACTCCGCCGCGCGGACGGTCATGGAAAAAATGATCGGCGTCGACCGGCGCAGGCCGTTGCCGTCCTATAGTCCCGGGAAGTTTCGTCAAAAAGCAGCAGCGAGCCGGGATTACCAGCCGAAAACTGGCACTCGCGCTCCTGGCAAAGCAGCAATATTTTCGACCTGCTACGTCAACTACAACGAACCGGGGATTGGTCACGATTTGCTGGCCGTTCTCGACCACAACGAAATCCCGTACGCAATCGTCGCCAAGGAAGCCTGCTGCGGGATGCCCAAGCTCGAGCTGGGGGATCTCGCGGGTGTGGAGCGTCTCAAGGCGGTGAACATCCCGAATCTTGCGAAACTCGCCCGCGAGGGTTATGCAATTCTCGCGCCAGTGCCCTCCTGCACGCTGATGTTCAAGAAAGAGCTGCCCCTTCTCTTCCCCGAGGATGTCGACGTAAAGGCGGTAAGCGACGCGACACTCGACCCGTTCGAATACCTCGTCATGCGCTTTCGAGATGGCTTGCTGAAGACAGATTTTCGGAATCCGCTTGGGAAAGTCTCCTACCATATTCCGTGCCACTCCCGGGTGCAGAACATTGGCCAAAAGACCCGCGAAGTCCTGCAGATGGTTCCCGGCACGACGCTGACGACGGTGGAGCGTTGCTCGGGGCACGATGGCACCTGGGGAGTCAAATCCGAGTACTACGACAACTCCATGAAAATCGGTGCGCCGGTGTTCCGCCAGATGGCCAACGGCGACCCGGATTTCATCAGTTCGGACTGTCCGATTGCGGCCAGCCACGTGCAGCACGGCATGGGTCCGACGCAAGCGCGCAAGATGCATCCTCTTTCGCTGCTGCGGATCGCATACGGAATCTGAGCGGCGTCATGCCACGCATCGAGCGCGCGAGCCTGATGACATTGGAGGAGTACGCGCGCGAACGACTGCAATTTCGAGCCAAGGTCATGGCTCACAAGAAAAACCGACTCGTGCAACTCGGTGAGAATCTCCTGCTCGTTTTCGAGGATGAGCTCACGATCCGCTATCAGGTGCAGGAGATGCTTCGCGTGGAGCGAATATTCGAGGAAAAGGGTATCCAGGAGGAGCTCGATACCTACAATCCCCTCATTCCCGACGGACAGAACCTCAAGGCAAGCATGATGCTCGAATACCCCGACCCGCACGAGCGCAGCAGCAGGCTCGAAGAACTGATCGGGATCGAGGACAAGGTATGGATCCAGGTGGAGGGATGCGAGCGAGTTTGGGCTTTTGCGGACGAAGATCTGGAGCGGGAGAACGAAACGAAGACCTCGGCGGTTCACTTTCTTCGATTCGAGTTCCCCGAAAGAGCGGCTGATGCATTCAAATCGGGTGCAAGCCTTGCGCTAGGCGTCGAACACCCGCGATACACCACGAGGGTGGAGGTTCCGAAGCCGGTCCGGACGGCGCTCGCCAAGGACCTGGCTTGAAGTTGGCGCGGCAGTTTCCTGCTTTTGCAGTAGTTGTAGTAGTTGCAGTGGTTGCAGTAGTTACAGTGGCGGCCTGCGCCACAGTTCCGTCCGCGCCGCAAGCCATCCCGGACAGCTTTGACGAGAAGACCTGGGAGCAGCAAAAGGTGCTGCTCCCAGCTTATCCGAAGCCGGAAAGTCTGGCCGGAATCTATGTCGGCCCAAACACCTCTTTTCAGTTTTTCGTAGACATCGCTTCGGTCAGCGTCACGCCCGACGGCGCGGTCAGGTACATCCTCGTGGCGCTAAGCTCGAGCGGAGCCACGAATGTCAGCTACGAAGCCATTCGCTGCAAGACTTACGAACACCGGACCTACGCGTTTGGCCGATCCGACGGGACCTGGTCTCAGTCGCGAAACCCTTTGTGGATACCGATCAGCGGCGCACAGGCGAACCGGCAGCACGCCGTGCTCGCGGAGGAATTCTTCTGCCCCGGACACGTTCCACCGCGGAACGCCGGGGACGCTGCAAAGACGCTTGATCGGCACAGGTTTCCCGCACGATGACCCGGGTTTCATTTCGCCTCCGATTCCGCGGACGGCGATTGGACGGGCCAGCCTTC
Source organism: Gammaproteobacteria bacterium (assembly GCA_041490545.1). Taxonomy (GTDB): domain Bacteria; phylum Pseudomonadota; class Gammaproteobacteria; order Burkholderiales; family SG8-39; genus VBDM01. The sequence goes on along the minus strand of JBGPTG010000003.1, from coordinate 4,422 downwards.
CGGACCTTCTATAGCACTACCAAGTTGTTCCGGTGGATGAGTTCCGGCTCGTCGACATAGCCAAGGATCGACTCGATCTCGGTCGATGCGCGGCCGGCGATTCGGCGGGCTTCCTGCGCACCATAGTTCGACAGCCCGCGTGCCACTTCGATGCCTTCTGGAGACACGCAGGCGACAACGGCTCCACGATCGAAATCCCCCTCAACGCGGCTGACACCGATCGGCAGCAGACTTTTCCCGCCGGAGCGCAGCGCTCCAGCGGCGCCCGCATCGATAATGAAACGTCCGGCAATCTGCAGATGGTCGGCCAGCCACTGCTTGCGGGCCGCGAGAGGCGTGGTGTTAGGGACAAGCAGAGTGCCGATCGATTCTCCGGCTGCGAGCCTCACGAGGACGTCGTCTTCGCGTCCCGAGGCTATCACCGTTTCCGCCCCTGACCGTGCGGCACGTTTTGCCGCGAGCACCTTGGTCAGCATCCCGCCACTGGCGATGCTGGATCCGGTACCTCCCGCCATTTCTTCGAGCCGAGGCTCGCCGGCGCGCGCGCTGCGAACCAGTGTCGCATTCGGGTTGCGGCGTGGGTCATCGGTGTAGAGGCCGGGCTGGTCCGTCAGGATCACCAGGCAGTCGGCTTCCACCAGGTTGGTCACCATCGCTCCAAGAGTATCGTTGTCGCCGAACCGGATTTCGTCGGTGACCACCGTGTCGTTCTCGTTGATGACCGGGATGATCCCCAGCCCAAGAAGCGTCAACAGGGTAGAGCGCGCGTTGAGATAGCGCTGGCGGTCCGCCAGGTCGGCATGGGTGAGCAGCACCTGCGCAGTGCGCAGGCCGTGTTCCCGAAAGCAAGATTCGTAGACCTGCACGAGGCCCATCTGCCCCACGGCGGCCGCGGCTTGCAACTCATGAATGGATTGCGGGCGCTTCGCCCAACCCAGGCGCTGCATGCCTTCCGCAATGGCCCCGCTGGAAACGAGCACAACCTCTTTGCCAGTCCGGCAAAGCCTGGCAATTTGTCCTGCCCAGCTAGCGATGGCCAAGGCGTCCAGTCCGGAACCGCCATTCGTAACCAGTGTGCTGCCAACTTTGACGACGAAACGCTTGTTCTCTTTCATGTCGTCTTCGTGCCTTCCAGAAACTTCATGATCGCAAAACTGAGTTCGCGGCACCCCTCGCCGCTGATTGCAGAGATGCAAAAACTCGGCCCGCGCCACCGAAGGCCACGAATAAGCTCGGCAGCGGCTGTCTCTCGCTTCGAGTCCGGTAGCATATCCATCTTGTTGAGCACCAGCCATCGCGGTTTGCCATAGAGCGCCGGGTCAAACTTCTTCAGTTCGGCGGCGATCGCTCGAGCATCACTAACCGGATCGGCTGCCTCGTCCAGGGGAGCGGCATCCACGATGTGCAGCAACAGGCGCGTGCGTGCGAGGTGTCTCAGGAACTGGTGCCCCAAACCCGCGCCCTCGGCCGCGCCCTCGATCAGACCGGGAATGTCCGCCACCACGAAACTGCGGTCGACCCCCATGCGCACCACACCGAGATGCGGATACAGGGTAGTGAACGGGTAGTCGGCTACCTTGGGACGTGCAGCCGAAACCGCCCGGATGAACGTGGATTTTCCTGCATTGGGCATGCCCAGCAGCCCGACATCGGCCAGCACCTTCAACTCGAGTTTGAGGACGCAATTCTCGCCGGGCTCCCCGGGCGTTGCCCTGCGGGGCGCACGATTGGTACTCGATTTGAAGTTGACGTTTCCAAGCCCACCCTTGCCCCCGCGCCCGAGCAGCGCCTTCTGATCGTGCTCTGCGAGATCTGCCACCGCTGCGCCGGATTCGGCGTTCGTGATCACGGTGCCCGCGGGCATTCGCAGCACGATGTCGTCGGCGCTTTTTCCGCTGCGTTGGCCGCCCTCCCCGCGTGCCCCGTCGCGCGCGCGGTGGATTCGCGCGAAACGGTACTCCACGAGAGTATTGATGTTCCGGTCCGCCACAGCGTAGATGCTGCCGCCACTGCCACCGTCTCCACCGTCGGGTCCACCGCGCGGTACGTACTTTTCCCGCCTGAAACTGACGACACCATTACCCCCCTTGCCGGCGTGGATCTCGATGCGGGCTTCGTCGATGAACTTCATTGGCGGTGTAACAGCACAAACAAAAAAGCCCTATCCATGGACAGGGCCTTGTTGGGATGAGTTTGTTCTCAGGAAGCCGGGATCACACTGACAGTCTGCTTGCGATCCGGCCCCTTGAATCTGAACTGGATCTTGCCGCTGATCTTTGCAAACAAGGTGTGATCCTTGCCAATACCCACATTGTCTCCCGGATGGACTCGGGTGCCGCGTTGGCGGACGATGATGCTGCCCGCAGCAACCGACTGGCCGCCGAATCGCTTTACCCCGAGGCGCTTTGCCTGGGAGTCGCGCCCGTTGCGGGAACTGCCGCCCGCCTTCTTATGTGCCATGGTGTTTCCTTCTTTCCTGCGGCGCCTAGGCCGCGGTAATGCCGGTGATCTGGATTTCGGTGTAGCCCTGCCGGTGACCCCGGTGCCTCTTGGAATTCTTTCGCCTGCGCATCTTGAAGGTCATCACTTTTTCGGCCAGGCCATGCGACACGATCTTGGCTTTGACCGAAGCGCCGTTTACCATGGGATTTCCAACTTGCAGTGACTGCCCCTCGCCAACGAGCAGAACCTGGTCGAGCACGAGTTCGCTGCCCACGGAAGCCGCCAGCTTTTCGATTCTCAGTTTTTCCCCGGCGGAAACACGGTACTGCTTGCCCCCAGTCTTGACTACCGCGTACATGGTCCGCCCCCAATGACGAAAACATGAGATTATACATACCTTTAGCGGGTGTGGTTAAAAGAATTGTGCTATGCTCCGTTCCCGCCGCCGAGCCGAATCCCGCTGTGCTCTAGTCCCCTTTGCAGCCCGAACTTCTCCGTAACCTCATCGCCGCAGACATGGCCGAGGTCGACGCTGTGATCAGGCGTCGGCTTGCCTCGGACGTGGTTCTGATCCGTCAGATTGCGGAGTACATCATCGCCGGGGGGGGCAAGCGGTTGCGGCCGGCGCTCGTGCTCCTGGCCGCCGGGGCGACCGGGTACCGCGGCGAGCATCACGTCGAACTCGCGGCGGTGGTCGAGTTCATCCACACGGCGACGCTGCTGCACGACGACGTGGTCGACGAGTCCGAGTTGCGCAGGGGCCGGAAGACGGCAAATGCCGAGTTCGGCAATGCCGCGAGCGTGCTGGTTGGCGACTTCCTGTACTCGCGCTCTTTCCAGATGATGGTCGGAGTGCGCAGCATGCGGGTCATGGAAGTGCTCTCGGACGCGACCAATGCCATTGCGGAGGGCGAAGTGTTGCAGTTGTTGCATGCTCATAATTTCGCGATCAGCGAGGCCAGCTATCTAGAGGTCATCCGGCGCAAGACCGCCAAGTTGTTCGAAGCTGCCGCGCAGCTGGGTGCCATTCTGGGCGACTCGGACGGCGAAATCGAACGCGGACTCGCTCGATACGGGATGCACCTTGGCACCGCGTTCCAGCTGATCGACGACGTCCTTGACTATTTCGGCGATGCGTCCCACACCGGAAAGAACCTGGGGGATGACCTTAACGAGGGAAAGCCGACGCTGCCCTTGATTTACGTGATGCAGCGCGGCTCGCGTGAGCAGGCGGACCTCGTGCGACTGGCGATCGAGCAGGGGGGGCGCGACGGATTCGGGGGGGTTGTCCAGGCGGTGCATGCGACTGGGGCGCTGGACTACGTTCGGGAGAGGGCGAAGAACGAGGCGCACTCGGCGCGCGAGGCTATCGCCTCGCTGCCAAATTCAACTTACAAGAATTCTTTGTTAGAATTGGCTACTTTCGCGGTGGAGCGCGATTACTAGTTTCCCGATGTGCTCCTCTTCGCAACGCCGCCCGTCCCAGTCGGGGTGTAGCTCAGCCTGGTAGAGTACTGCGTTCGGGACGCAGGTGTCGCTGGTTCGAATCCAGTCACCCCGACCAGTTCGCAGGCGTTTCAGGTCCCGACACCAGTATAATGGCCACGCATCGCGACCGGCGATGCGCCTCTTCCCCATGGCAGCGTGACCAAAGTCCTTCTCCTGATCGCGGCCGCAGTGGTCATTTACGCGGTGTTGACCCGTGTTGCGCGCAAACACCGCCGGACCGCGGAATCGCCGCCTCCCGAGTCGATGGTGCCCTGCGCATACTGCGGGCTCAATCTGCCGCGTAGCGAAGCTCTCGGAGCCGCAGACTTCTTTTTCTGCTCTGAGGAACACCGGCGCTTGGGCACAAAGTAACCCCGGCATGGCCGGTCCAGCGATCCTCACCTTGTCGTGGCCGCTGCAGACTGGGGCGGTATCCGACTCGTTCTGGGTGTCGCTCAAGTACTTCAACTTCTACCGAATCGCGGTCGCAGG
>JBGPTG010000002.1:0-45641 GCA_041490545.1 Gammaproteobacteria bacterium | reverse complement strand
TCGACAATCCGGACTGGGTCGCAGCGGTGACGAGCGGAGCCTATCGCCAGTGGATCGAGAAAAACTACGCTCAGCGGGGCGACGCATGAAGGGCATTATCCTCGCCGGCGGCAGCGGTACCCGGCTTTACCCGGTGACGCAGGTCGTGTCGAAGCAGCTGCTGCCGGTCTACGACAAGCCGATGATCTACTACCCCTTGAGCACGCTGATGCTCGCCGACATAAAGAACATTCTCGTGATCTCCACGCCGGAGGACACGCGGCGCTTCGAGCAACTGCTCGGCGACGGCAGTCGCTGGGGAATGAGGTTCGAATACGCGATTCAGCCTGAGCCCAAGGGTATCGCGCAAGCGTTCCTGATCGGCGAGAAATTCATCGACGGCGCGCCTTGCGCGCTGGTGCTCGGTGACAATATTTTCTACGGTCACGACCTTCAGCCCACATTCGGTCAGGCGGCAACAATATCCTCTGGCGCGACGGTGTTCGCCTACCGCGTGCAGGACCCGCAGCGCTACGGCGTGGTCGAGTTCGACGCGAAGGGCCGCGCCCTCAGCATCGAGGAAAAGCCGGCGAAGCCCAGGTCGCGCTACGCGGTGACCGGCCTCTACTTCTACGACGATCAGGTCGTGCGCATCGCAAAGACGCTGAAGCCTTCGGCGCGCGGGGAGCTGGAGATCACTGACCTGAACCGGCGTTACCTCGATGCGGGCAAGCTCCGCGTCGTGACGCTGGGGCGCGGGCACGCATGGCTCGACACCGGCACGCACGAGTCGCTGCTCGAAGCGAGCCAGTTCATCGAGACCATCGAGCGCCGCCAGGGACTCAAGATCGGCTGCCCCGAGGAGATCGCCTGGCACAGGGAGTGGATCGACGACGCGCAGCTCAAGGCCTTGGCCGCGCCGCTGAAGAACAGCGGCTACGGCGACTACCTGCTGTCGCTCCTGCGCGAAGGCGCCGGGCCGCGCGGCACATGAAGATCTCTCCGACCCGCCTTCCGGAAGTGCTCCTCATCGAACCGAAGGTATTCGGCGACGCGCGAGGATTTTTTCTCGAGACCTGGAACGAGCGCGGGTTCGAGGCCGCGGGTATCCGCGCTCGTTTCGTGCAGGACAATCATTCGAGGTCGGAACGCAACGTCCTGCGCGGTCTGCACTACCAGATTCGCCAGCCGCAGGGAAAGCTCGTCCGCGTCGTCGCCGGAGAAATCTTCGATGTCGCGGTCGACATCCGCCGCAGCTCTCCCGACTTCGGTCGCTGGGAGGGGATTCGGCTCAGCGCGGCTTCGCACGACATGCTGTGGGTCCCCATCGGTTTCGCCCACGGATTCTGCGTTCTCAGCGACTTTGCCGAAGTGCTCTACAAAACGACGGACTTCTACGCGCCAGAGCATGAGCGTTGTATCCTGTGGAACGAGCCGGAGCTTCGCGTCGAATGGCCCCTCCCCGGCGCGCCCATCCTGTCGGCCAAGGACGCCTCTGGTGTGAGGCTGCGGGACGCCGAAACTTTCCCGTGAAGATCTTGCTGACCGGCAGGAGCGGACAGCTCGGGTGGGAACTCAACAGGATGCTCGCCCCTCTGGGAGAGGTTCTTGCACCTGACCGGACACAGCTCGATCTGGCTCGGCCCGATCAGATTGCCGCAGCAGTGCGGTCCGCCCGGCCCGATGTCATCGTCAATGCCGCGGCCTATACCTCGGTCGATCTCGCGGAGACCGAGACCGACCGCGCTCACCTGATCAACGCCACCGCTCCTGGCCTTCTTGCCGAGGAGGCAAGGCGCTGCGGTGCGCTTTGCGTCCACTACTCGACCGACTACGTATTCGACGGCACCAAGACCGCTCCTTACCTCGAGGAGGACACGCCCAACCCCATCAACACCTACGGTCGCAGCAAGCTCGCCGGGGAGAATGCCATCCGCAGCGCCGGCTGCCCCTATCTCATCTTTCGCACCAGCTGGGTATACGCGGCGCGCGGCAGGAATTTTTTCCTCACCATACGGCGCCTGCTGCGGGAAAAGGAGCAACTGAGCGTAGTGTCCGATCAGATCGGCGCACCCACTTCGGCCAGCGCCCTGGCCGAGGCGACCGCGCGCGTTCTGCACCGACGGGCTGACGCGCTCGGGGACGCCCGCGGCGTCTATCACGCTACCGCGTCGGGGAGCACGTCATGGCACGGGTTCGCCAGCGAGATTGCGCGGCTGGAAGGCTTCGACGCTGCCGCTCGAATCCGGCCGATCCTTTCAAGCGAGTATCCAACGGCCGCGCTCAGGCCAGCCAACTCCCGTCTTTCGAATAAAAGGCTGCTGGAGCAATTCGGCGTCGCCCTGCCCGGCTGGGAAAAATCCCTCCAGGCATGCCTTGAGACGCTGCGCAACCCCGGGCGCACCACATGAGCCGCGCCAGGTTCAACGTCGCCGCCGCGGCGTGCTTGTCGTCGAGCGCAAGCCCGGCAGACGCAAAGGTGCTGCCAATATGAATGAACGTGAAACCGTCCTGATTACGGGACTCCTTGGGCAAGATGGGTCCTATCTTGCAGAAATACTCCTGGCAAAGGGCCACCATGTAATGGGCACCTCCCACCGGGGCCGAAGCAGCCTGAAGGTCGGCTCTACTTCGATCGAGGTCATTGGACTGGACCTTGCCGACGGCGAGGCGATCCGCGCGGCCATCAGGCAATACCGGCCGGATCAAATTTACAATATGGCCGCGCGGGCCTCGAGCGCCCAGCTTTTCGACGACGTAGTTGCCACGGCCGAGATCAACGGACTGGCGGTCGTCCACATGCTGGAGGCCATTCGGACGGAATCGGCTGAAACGCGCTTCTGCCAGGCGTCAAGCAGCGAGGTATTTGCAAAATCGTCCGTCTCGCCGCAAAACGAACTCACGCCTCTGCGCCCACGTAACGCATACGGTGCAGCGAAGGTCTTTGCCCAGAACATGGTGGAGGCGTACCGGGACCGATATGGAATATTTGCCTGCACCGCGATATTGTTCAACCACGAGAGCCCGCGTCGCGGCTTGAATTACGTCACCAGAAAGATCACTGCGGCCGCCGCGAGAATCAAGGCCGGTCTGGATCGTTCTCTGCCCCTCGGAAATATGGAAGGACGGCGAGACTGGAGTTTCGCGGGAGATCTGGCACGCGGCATGTCGCTCATGCTCGAGCAGCCCGATCCCGGCGATTACGTCCTCGCAAGCGGCGAAACGCACTCCGTGAGAGATCTGTGCGAGCTGGCGTTCGGCCGCCTGGGACTCGACTATCGGGATTACGTAGTGGCCGATCCCGCGCAGGAGCGCCTGCCGGAAACCGTTGAATTGCGCGGCGACGCGAGCAAGGCCCGCGCGCGTCTCGGGTGGCAAGCCGCCGTTGGTTTCAAGGAATTGGTATACATGATGGTTGACGCCGACTGCGAGGCTCTCTCGGTGGACGCACGGCAGCGAAAAAACTAATTTAGAAGAAAGACAACCCATGCCCAGAGCAGTCCAGCGATGCCGGATATGCGGAAACGAGGAGCTGGTGGAGATCCTCGATCTCGGCGTTCAGGCTCTTACTGGAGTTTTTCCAAGGACCCGCGAGCAGGTTATAACGGTTGGACCGCTCAAGCTCGTCAAATGCACGGGTAAGCCGGGCTGTTGCGGGCTGCTCCAGCTCGCGCACTCCTACGATCACGGCGAGATGTATGGCGCCGATTACGGCTATCGTTCCGGCCTCAACCCGAGCATGGTTCATCACCTTCACGGGAAAATCCGCAGGATCCTCGGACTCGCGGATATGTCGGGGGACCCGGTCGTTCTGGACATAGGGAGCAACGACGGCACGAGCTTGCGCGCTTATTCCGGCGTGCGTTGCCAACTTGTAGGGATCGATCCGACTGCGGACAAATTCCGCCGCTATTATCCCGACAACGTGACGATTGTTCCCGAATTCTTCTCGGCGAAGAGTTTCCTAAATTCGACCCGGCAGCGCAAGGCCAGAATCGTCACCTCGTTTTCGATGTTCTACGACCTCGAGGACCCACTTGCCTTCATGCGTGAGGTCGCCGAGATTCTGGACGATAACGGGCTGTGGGTATTCGAACAGAGTTACATGCCGCTCATGCTGGAGCGGAATTCGTACGATACGGTCTGCCACGAGCATCTTGAGTATTACGCCCTCGCGCAGCTCAAATGGATGTCGGATCGGATCGGATTGCGAATTGTCGATGTCGAATTCAATGAGATAAATGGCGGCAGCTTTTCGGTTGCAGCGGCGAAAGCCTCCTCAAAGTACGAGGAATTCGCAGGGCTGCGCGAGCTCTTGGAGAAGGAGAGTGAGAGCCGGCTGGACAGTCTGGATCCCTATCGCGAGTTCGCCGCTCGCGCTGCGGCAAGCCGTGAGGATCTGCGGGCATTTCTCGCCCGGGCTCGGGCACAAGGACAGCGTGTCGCCGGCCTCGGAGCATCAACCAAGGGAAACGTGCTCCTGCAGTATTGCGGCTTGTCGAATCGCGACCTCTATGCCATTGGAGAAGTCAACGAAGACAAATTCGGCAGCTTCACGCCCGGCTCGCTTATTCCGATTCTGCATGAGCGGGAACTGCTTGCCGATGAGCCTGATTTCCTTCTGGTCCTGCCTTGGCATTTCCGCGAGTTCTTTTTGCGGAAATACAAGCTGAAGAAAGCCTCGTTTGTTTTTCCGCTTCCCACCCTCGAAGTGGTACCGGGCTGAAGAGCGGAAACTCCCCATGAACATCCTTGTCACCGGTGCCTCCGGATTCGTTGGCGTAGCACTATGTCGCGAACTGCTCGCACGGGGGCACGACGTGCGTGCGGTCGTCAGGGATGCAAGCTCGCGAGCCACGGCACGGTCCGATCTGCACCGGATTCACATTCCCGACCTTGCCGCAGAATTCGACCGGCACGAGCTCCTCGACGGTGTCGAGTGCGTAGTGCACCTCGCCGCAATCGCACATCGCACCGCCGATGAAGCGGAAATCCGGCGCGTCAATGTCGACGCCACGCAGCGGCTCGCCGAAGCCGCGGCAGGGTGCGTGCGCCGCTTCGTTTTCCTGAGTTCGGTCAAGGTACACGGAGAAGATTCCGGCAGCGGGTCGTACGGCGAATCGGATACGCTCCTCCCGAAGGATTCGTACGGCCGCTCGAAACTCGCTGCGGAGCGGGCATTGACGGAACTCGCCGATCGAAGCGGGATGGAACTCGTTCTGATTCGGCCGCCTCTCGTATACGGCCCCCGCGTCAAGGCGAACTTCCTGCGGCTGCTTCGCTGGGTCGACTCCGGCTGGCCGCTGCCTTTCGGCAGCCTGAACAACCGGCGCAGCCTCATCTATGTGGACAACCTTGCCGATGCCATTGCGCGCTGCGTGGAGCACCCTGCCGCTAACGGCCCGTTTCTCGTCGGCGACGCCGAGCCCGTCTCGACCTCGACGCTGGTTTCAGGCATCGCCTCGGCGCTGGGGCGTCCGGCGAAGCTCATCCGGGTGCCCGCGGCGGTCTTGCTCGCCGCAGGCACTCTTGCCTGCCGCCGCGATGAAATGCGCCGACTCACCGGAAACCTGGTGGTCAACGCTTCCCGTGCGCACCGGCTGCTCGGCTGGAGTCCCCCACACAGCCTGGAAGAGGGTTTGTCCAGGACAGCGCGGTGGTTCCGGACCGTGGCGGGCTGAACCGGCACCCCGGCCCTGCCGCCGCTCGGGGACCCGCGTGATCGCCACGCGGATTCTGCCGCGCATAGAGCGAACCGCAGGACCGCGCGCGCTCGCTCCATGCCGAAAATTCGATTAAGATAATGTCCTTGTGATCGAGTTCGATTGCCCTCGCCGCAGGGCGTGGCGAGACTCCATGCCTGCTGGATCAAGGCGACTCCGTTGCCGGGACAGAACGCTCTAGCGCCGCACGAAACGCGCGGCTTGTCAATTCAAGTACATAACGACGAAGAAACAGAACCGGGATGCGAGTTCTTGTAACGGGTGCTTGTGGCTACAAAGGAACAGTCCTTGTCCCCAAGCTGTTGAATGCTGCCCACGAAGTGACTGCAATCGACACAATGTGGTTTGGCAACTATCTCAAGCCGCACAAGAATTTGACTGTCGGACAGATCGACGTAAGGGATTCCGACAAGATAAGACTCGACGGAATCGACGCAATCATTCATCTCTCCTCGATTGCAAACGATCCGTGCGGAGACCTCGATCCCAAACTGACCTGGGAAGTGAGCGCGCTCGCCACGATGCAACTTGCAGACAAAGCCGTCCGGCACAGCGTGAGCAGGTTCATCTACGCGTCTTCCGGAAGTGTCTATGGCGTCAAGGAGGAAGCTCAGGTCACCGAGGATCTGGAGCTGAAACCCATCTCCGAATACAACAAGACGAAGATGGTGGCCGAGCGAGTGTTGTTGAGCTACGCGAAGGAAATGGCGGTCCAGATTATCCGCCCGGCCACGGTGTGTGGATATTCGCCCCGAATGCGCCTCGACGTTTCGGTAAACCTGCTGACGATGCAGGCGCTCACCAAGGAACACATCACCGTCTTTGGAGGCAATCAGATCCGGCCCAACATCCATATAGACGACATCACGGACGTGTATATGTTCATGCTCGACCATCCGCAGCATCAGGGAATCTACAACGCCGGGTTCGAGAATATTTCCATCATGGACATTGCGCGCCGCGTCACCGAACATGCGCCGGCAAGAATTACCGTAACCGAATCGAATGACCCTCGTTCCTACCGCGTCAACTCCGATAAGCTCCTGGCAACCGGCTTTCGGCCCAAGAAAACCGTGGACGATGCCATTCGCGAAATCGTCGACAAGTTCCGCCTCGGTCAGCTGAAGGATGAAGATCGCTTTCACAACCTGAAATGGATGCAGCGGGAGGTCCTCAAATGAATGCTCCTGCGCCCCGGCCGATAGCCGCGTTCGTCGATTACGCGCGCCGTCTCCGCGACGTGCTCCAGTCTTCCGACTGGACCCAAGCGGCCCGGCTCGCAGAAGAGCTGCGGGAGTGCTGGCACACGGGGCGGCAAGTGTTCCTGTGCGGGAACGGCGGCAGCGCCGCAAATGCCATCCACCTTGCCAATGATTTCCTCTACGGCGTTTCTAAAATCCATGGCTCCGGATTGCGCGTCACTGCGCTGCCAGCCAACTCGTCGGTCATGACCTGCCTCGCCAACGACGTCGGCTACGATGCCATATTCTCCGCGCAGCTTGCGGTGCAGGCGAGGCGCGAGGACGTGCTCATTGCCCTGTCGGGCAGCGGAAACTCTCCGAATATCCTCAGGGCGCTCGAGCAGGCCAGATCCATGGGCGTGAAGACGTACGCGATTCTCGGGTACGCCGGGGGCAAGGCGAAGACGATGGCCGACGTGCCGATCCACTTTCCGGTGGACGACATGCAACTGTCGGAAGATTTGCAACTCGTAGTGGGTCATATGATCATGCAGTGGCTGTACAAGAACCAACCGAACCAGGACTGACTCCGTGGAAGGGGCGGAGACCGTCTTGGTCTTAGGTAGCAACTCCTTTTCCGGCGCGAGCTTCACCGATTACCTCCTCGAGCGAGGGTACCCGGTCATTGGCTGCAGCCGCTCGCCGGAACCCCATGAGGCGTTCCTTCCGTACAAGTGGTCGGCCAGGCCGGGGACTTTCCGCTTTTACCAATACGACCTGAACCACGATCTCGATGCGCTGATGGATCTCGTCAATCAGGAAAAACCTGCGTTTGTAGTCAACTTCGCCGCCCAATCCATGGTGGCCGAGAGCTGGAAGAATCCCGATCACTGGTTCATGACGAACGTGGTGTCGACTGTCCGATTCCACGATAGATTGCGCCAATGCAATTTCCTGAAGAAATACGTGCACGTCACCACTCCCGAGGTGTACGGCAGCACGAGCGGCTTCATCGATGAAAGCGCGCCTTTCAATCCGAGCACGCCTTACGCGGTGTCGCGTGCAGCCGCAGACATGAGCCTAAAAACCTTTTTCGCTGCCTACCGATTTCCGGTCGTGTTCACGAGATCGGCCAACGTCTTCGGCCCGGGCCAGCAACTCTACCGGATCATTCCGAGAACGATCCTGTTCATCAAGCTCGGGCGCAAGCTTCAGCTTCACGGCGGCGGACATGCCCAGCGTTCGTTCATCCACATGCGGGATGTTTCGGACGCCACCCTGCGCGTCATGCGCGACGGCACGACGGGCGAGGCGTACCATATTTCTACCAGCCGCATCATCAGCGTCAGCGACCTGGTGCAAATGATATGTGAGAGGATAAAGGCGAAATTCCAGGATTGTGTCGAAGTCGTGGGCGAGCGGCTCGGCAAGGACGCCGCGTACCTGCTTGATAGCAAGAAGGTGCGAACCCAGTTCGGCTGGCAGGATCGGATCTCGCTGGAGCAGGGTATCGACGAGACGATCGCCTGGGTCGAACGCTGGCTTGGCGACCTGAAGCAGCAGCAGTTCCTCTACGTTCACAGGCCGTGACCGGACTGCGTCACGCCCCCGTTACCCATGAACCCGCCAGTCAGTGATTTGGAACAGATAGCCCGCAGCATTCGGGCCAGGATCATCGAGAATTCGCACAAGACGCAGACACCCCACCTGGGCTCGTGCCTGTCTTGCGTTGACATCCTCGTTGCAGCGTACTTTGCGGTCCTGCAAATCGATCCGGACAACCCGGCCGATGAGAATCGCGATCGGTTCATCCTCAGCAAGGGCCACGCGGCCCCTGCGTTGTTTCAGGTTCTCGCCGAGCGCGGGTACTACCCGGTGTCGATGCTCGATAGTTACGGGCAAGACGGGAGCGTCTTCGCCGAACATCCGCCGACGCCGTCGCATCTTCCGGGGATCGAAGCGGCCACCGGATCGCTCGGACACGGTTTTCCCATGGGCCTGGGCATGGCCCTTGCGGGACGTATTCGCAAACAGAAGTACAAAGTTCTTGCGCTGGTAAGCGACGGGGAGTGCAACGAGGGATCGGTCTGGGAAGCGGCGATGCTTGCCGCATCCCAGAAGGTTGAAAATCTCGCGGTCATCATTGATTCCAACAAATGGCAGGCGACTGGCCGCAGCGCAGAAGTCATGGGGCCCGCCCCGCTCGTCGACAAATGGCGGGCGTTCGGCTGGAGCGGCTGTGAAATTGACGGCCACAACATGGGCGAAGTGGTCAGACACCTGCGGCACGTCCCCGACGGTAGCGGCAAGCCGGTCGCCATCGTCGCAAACACCGTGAAAGGCAAGGGCGTGTCATTCATGGAAGACGACAACAACTGGCATTACCGAATCCCCTCCGCAGAAGACGTCAAAGCGGCGAAACGAGAGCTGGGGATTCCCGCATGAGAAACGCGTTCGCCGATGAGATTACCAGGCTCGGCGCCGAAGATTCGCGCGTGGTCCTGCTCTCAGGGGACATCGGCAACAAGTTGTTTGACAAATTCAAGCAACAGGCAGAGGGCCGATTCTTTAATTGCGGTGTTGCCGAAGCGAACATGATGAGCATCGCCGCCGGTATGGCGCTTTCAGGGCTCCGCCCGGTCATCTACACGATTACGCCCTTCACCACAACACGCTGCTTCGAGCAAATTCGCGTAGACGTCTGCTATCACAACGCGCCTGTTGTCATCGTAGGCACAGGGGCAGGACTTTCCTACGCCGAACTCGGCCCCACCCACCATTCCCTCGAAGATCTTGCGCTGTTGCGCTCGCTTCCCGAGATGACTGTTCTCGCGCCCTGCGACGAAGTTGAATTGCGTCTAGGGCTGCGCGCGGCCCTTCGCCAGGACGGCCCGGTTTACATGCGCATCGGAAAAAAAGGGGAACCCGTAATTCACAGTCGACAGCCAGACTTCCACCTTGGGAAAGCGATCACGATACATGAAGGCGATCACGTTTGCCTAATCAGCACCGGGAACATAATGCCTGTCGTACTAGGCGCACGCGAGATTCTCGACAAGAAAGGTGTGTCAGCGCGGGTGGAGAGCTTCCATACCGTCAAGCCGCTGGACGTTGATCGGCTGAAGGAAGTATTTGAGCGCTACCTGCTTGTCGCAGTGGTGGAGGAACACAGTCGTTTGGGTGGACTGGGCAGCAGCATAGCGGAATGGCTTGCTTCGCTGGACGGCCTGCGCGGCCGATTGCTTAGTTTCGGCACGGACGATGTTTTCATGCACGAGGTTGGGTCTCAGGATTACGCACGCCGTAAATTCGGGCTAACCGCCGAGAACATTGCCGCAAGAGTATCGGCGCGACTCGGACACCTTCGCGCGGCCTAGTCGGGTCGCGGTTGAACCGACCGTGCGCATCGGCGTAGATTTCGACAACACCATCGTCAGCTACGATGCACTTTTCCATCGGGTGGCCCTAGAGCGTAGCCTGATTCCTTCGGGACTTTCCTCGACCAAGTTGAGTGTGCGCGACTACCTGCGGCAGGCTGGCAAAGAGGATGTTTGGACGGAAATGCAAGGATACGTCTATGGCGCACGCATGGACGACGCGGTCGCTTACTCCGGAGCGATCGATTTTTTTTCCTGGGCCAGGATCCAGGGTCTAGATCTGGCCATCGTGAGCCATAAGACGCGTTACCCCTTCATTGGCCATCCCTATGACCTGCATGAAGCCGCGCGCAGCTGGGTAACCCGGTTCCTGATCGACCGACCGCAGCCATTGATCAAAGAAGTCGACGTTTATTTCGAGGTGACAAAGGAGGAGAAGCTCGCGAGAATCAGTGAACTCGGTCTGGACTTCTTTATCGACGACCTGCCGGAAATCCTGCTCGCCCCGAGGTTTCCACCCCGCACCGCCCGGATGCTGTTCGACCCGGACGGCAGCTATCCGACAGACAGTCGGTTGGCTGCGTTCCCGTCATGGAACCACATCAAGCAGCATCTCCAGAGCAAATGGACGACGCGGGACTGACGACCCAGCTCGCCGCGCTGCTTGCAGCGGCGGGCATTGCATCGGGGGGTTTGCGGGTCAAACCCTATGCGGCGGGGGGCAACAATCGAGTGTTTCGAGTCGATGCCGGCGGGCGGGCGCTGGTCGCAAAATGCTACTTCAGACATCCGTCCGATAACCGCGACCGGCTGAACGCGGAGTTTTCATTTCTCGAATATGCCCGGAAAGCCGGGATCGACTGCGTTCCGGAGCCGGTTGCCAAGGATGAGAGTGTCGGGATCGGAATTTACGAATTTATTGAAGGCAGCAAGCTCACGCGAGGAGCTCTGTCTTCAAGACACATCGAGCAGGCGCGGGAATTCTTCGTCAGTCTGAATAGACTGGAGAAACGGCCGCTCGCGGTATCCTTGAAAAACGCTTCCGAGTCCTGCTTTAGTGTTGTGGACCATTTGTCCCTCGTGGAGGGACGCATTGCGAGGCTTTCGACGGTTCCTGCGTCTTCGGAGGTCGACAAGCAAGCGGTAGCCTTCGTTGTCACCTTGCGCGCGCGGTGGGCAGCCTTGCGTGAACGCGTGTCGGCCGAATTCGAGCGGAGAAATCTCCAGACGGATTCCGTGCTTTCCCAGGAGGATCGATGCGTCTCCCCATCCGACTTCGGATTTCACAACGCAATCATCTCGCCAAACGGCAAAGTCGTATTTATCGATTTCGAATATGCCGGCTGGGACGACCCGGCAAAAACCATAGGCGATTTTTTCTCCCAGCCGGCAATACCGTTGCCGTTTGATCACTTCGAGACCTTTCTCGCCTCCGCACTCACCTATTCCCCGAATTCGAACATGTTGGCAGAGCGAACGCGCCTGCTTCTTCCCGTGATTCAGATGAAATGGTGCTGCATTGTAATGAATGACTTCTTGCCCGCCTTCATCGAAAGACGCAAAATTGCGGACCCGGCGCTCGACGAGAACGTCCGCAAGCGCGTGCAGCTCGATATGGCGCAATGTCTTCTCCAGCATATCAACAGCTAGAAAGTGGGCCGAAGAGTGGCATACATCGATTTCATGTCCCACGTCCACAAAAGCACCAAACGCGACTATCTCGCGCGGGTGAACGACACAGATTTCCCTAAGGCGAGAGCGGCGGAACTCGCCAAGAAATGGGGTTTCGACTACTGGGATGGGGACCGCCGCATCAACTACGGCGGCTATCGGTACATAGAGGGCCGCTGGGAAAAGGTAGCCAGGGCGATGGTCGATCACTACGGTATCAAGGCCGGCGACAGGATACTGGATGTCGGGTGCGGCAAGGGCTTTTTGCTATATGACTTCACCAAAGTGGTTCCAGGCGTTGAAATCCATGGCATTGACGTGTCTGAGTACGCCATAGAGAATGCCAAGGAGGAGATTAGGGATCGACTTCGAACGGGCAGCGCCACATCGCTTCCGTATCCAGACAAGCATTTTGAGCTCGTGTACTCACTCAATACCCTTCACAACCTGCACAATTACGACCTCGACAAAGCGTTGCGCGAAATACAGCGCGTCGGCAAGAGGCACAAGTATATTTGCGTGGAGTCCTACCGGAATGAAGTGGAAAAAGCCAACCTGCTCTATTGGCAGGTGACCTGTGAAACGTTCTGCACGCCAGAAGAATGGGAGTGGTGGTTCAGGCAAACAGGCTATGCGGGCGATCACTCATTCATCTATTTCGAATGAGAGCGCAATGAACCTACCGCGTTCCACGAAAGCGGCGATTCTTGCGGAACTGCGCAAACCGCTCGTTATCGCCGAGATCGGGCTCCCGGAGGTGCTCGATGTCGGCCAGGTGCTGGTGAAAGTTCACTATAGCGGCATCTGCGGTTCACAGCTTGGCGAAATCGACGGTGCGAAGGGCGAGGACAAATTCCTGCCTCACCTGTTAGGTCACGAGGGATCGGGCACAGTCCTGGCGATAGGCCCCGGTGTTCGGCACGTCGAGCCCGGAGACAAGGTGGTTCTGCACTGGCGAAAGGGCCTTGGCATCGAGTCTCGGACGCCCGTTTACTCCTGGAAGGAGCGCAAGCTCAATGCCGGCTGGATCACCACGTTCAACGAATATTCGGTGGTTTCAGAGAACCGTCTTACGTCGATTCCGAGCGACAGTGACCTGGAGGTGGCGGCGCTGTTCGGGTGCGCCGTAACAACCGGATTCGGCGTCGTCCAGAACAACGCCAAGCTTCGTGTCGGGGAATCGGTGGTGGTTTTCGGCGCTGGCGGGATCGGGCTCAACATCGTTCAGGCTGCTGCGCTGGTCACCGCGTATCCGATAGTCGCCGTGGATCTCTATGATAACCGGCTCGAGCTGGCGAGGGAGATGGGGGCAACTCATACCTTGAACGCCAGGCGAGAGGACACGCCGGTGCGGATCCGCGAGATCGTCGGCCCGGGAGGGGTGGACGCATTTATCGACAACACGGGGTTGCCTGAGGCCATACGAATGGGCTACGAGCTCACCGGCCCGAAGGGGCGCGTGATACTGGTGGGCGTGCCCAGAAAGGGCAGCGATATTTCCATCTACTCGCTACCGCTGCATTTTGGGAAAATCCTCTCCGGCTCTCACGGTGGCGAAGCCGTCCCCGAGCAGGATATTCCCCGCTATCACGCATTGTTCAAGGCGGGACGAATCAAGCTGCGCAACCTACTCACCAACCGCTACGGGCTTGATCAGATAAACGACGCCATTGTCGCGATGCGAAGGGGCGATGTGAGCGGGCGCTGCCTGATCGCCTTCTAGGCGGCTGGCTAGGCTCTGGTTTGCGAAATTTCTCGGCCCCCTGAACCCCGTGATGCAACTCTGCATAGCCTGCGGCGAGATGGTAGACACGCTCATCGACTTCGGTCTGCAGCCACCCAGTAACCGCTTCCTTAGGGACGGTGAAAAGGAGATCGACGTGCACCGCCTTGCGCTCGGCCAGTGCTCCACCTGTGGCCTTGTGCAACTGGTCGACCCGATGCCGGCGGGTATGGTTCGGTCGCGCTATTCGTGGGTGACCTACAACGAACCGGAAGGGCATCTGGACGTCCTCGCAGACCGCGTGAAACATCTGCCCGGACTCGGGCCGGAGTCCCTGATCGCCGGGTTGACTTACAAAGATGACTCGACCATCGCGCGCCTGGGTCGACTTGGGTTTTCCCGGAATTTTCGATTGGACCCTTCCGCAGACTTGGGCTTGGATGACCCGGCTTCAGGACTGGAATCCGTCCAGGAGGCAGTGCGGGAACACCGTTCGCGGGACATCGCTGCCCGCCGAGGGCGGGCCAGCGTCTTCCTGGCTCGGCATGTGATCGAGCACGCGCATGATCTGCGGGCGTTCCTCCGGGGCCTCGCGCCGCTGGTGGGGCCGGGCGGATATCTGATTTTCGAAGTGCCGGACAGCAGGAAATTCCTGGACGCGTGCGACTACAGCTTCGTCTGGGAGGAGCACATAGCCTATTTTTCGCCCACGACGCTGAAAGCAGTACTCGAGGCGAATGGCTGTGAGGTATTCGAAATTCTGACCTATCCCTACGCACTCGAGGACTCGCTGGTGGCCATCGTACGAATGGGTAAGCCCGTCGTCCACCCCGTCTTGGAAGGACTTCCAACCGAACTCGCACGCGGCCGGCGGTATGCAAAGCAGTTCCCGAAGGTTCGCGAACTTCATCGCACGCGACTTGCTGGGTTCCGCGCCGCCGGCAAACGAGTGGTCGTCTTCGGTGCAGGGCACCTGGCGGCAAAGTTTCTCAACCTGTTCGGGTTGGGCGACTGCATCGATTGCGTCATCGACGACAATCCCAACAAACAGGCGCTCGTCATGCCGGGATCCCGGCTGCCGATTCGCAGTTCCTCGCTGCTCGAGCAAGGACGGGTCGACCTCTGCCTGCTTTCTTTGAGTCCGGAAAGCGAGAAGAAAGTGTTGTCGGCGAAGAAGGCCTACAGGGAGAGGGGCGGAGAGTTCCGCTCGATCTTCGCCCTCAGCCCGCTTGCCCTGCTCTGACAATGGACGCGGCCGCCGGAATCAAGCTTCGCAAAGTCAACGACGAGGTGTTCGTCGCCGAGGCGCAGATCGTTCGCATGGGCGCCCGGCAAATCTCTTTCCTCAAGCAACAAGCGGCCCGGAACGCGCGCGGCCGCGCGCGAATCTGTGCGCACCGGTCCAACCACGACAGTCTGCACGAGATGCTGATTGCGATCTCCGCGGAGAGCTACATTCACCCCCACAAGCACCTCAGCAAAATCGAGTCTTTTCACATCGTCGAGGGCGCAGTGGATGTGATAATGTTCGACGATGCAGGATCCGTCATCGATGTCATCGAGCTCGGCGACATTTCGACCGGACGTAATTTCTATTACCGGCTTTCGGACAGCGTGTTTCATACCCTTCTCATTCACGGCGATTTTCTGGTCGTTCACGAAGTGACAAACGGTCCATTTGTCAGAGAGGAGACCATCCTCGCGCCATTCGCTCCGCCCGAGGGACGGCGCGAAGAGGTAATCGCGTACATCGCCGGCATTGCACGCACTGCCGCCATGTTCCTCGCGCAACCAAGAAAATGACACAAGAAGGAACGGGCGCTATGCCGCATGCGCTGATCGTTGGCGGCACGCGTGGACTGGGCCGGGAGGTGATGCGCCTTCTCGCTGCGCGGGAGTCTTGCGTGTCGGTCATCGGGCGGCATGAGCCTCCGGAAACCGACAAACAGGTCCCGAACGTAAGGCACTGGATCGCGGATTTGCTGGATGGCGACGCTGCCTTGCGTGCGGCCGAATCGGCGGTTGGCAGGAGCGGCCCCCTTAACTACCTGATATTCTGCCAGCGCTACCGCGGCAAGGACGACGACTGGGCGGGCGAAATCCAGGTGAGCCTGACCGCAACGAAGCAGCTGATCGAGGCTCTTGCCCCGAAGTTCGCCACCGAGGGTGACAGAGGAATCGTGCTTGTGAGTTCGGTGTTCGGCGACCGTGTGGGTGAAGGCCAGCCGCTCAGCTATCACCTCGGAAAAGCCGGCATGAACCAGATGGCGCGGTTCTATGCAGTCAGCCTTGGACGCAAGGGTATCCGCGTGAACACCGTGACCCCTTTTACGTTCCTCAAGGAAGAGTCAAGGGATTTCTACGTCAACAACGAGCAGTTGCACGCGCTCTACCGAGAGATTATTCCACTGGGACGAATGGGGCGCGCGGAGGACAGCGCCAATGCTATCGCCTTCTTGTGCAGCCCCGCCGCGAGCTTCATCAACGGGCAGAATCTGTACGTGGACGGCGGCCTGTCGCTTGTCTGGCCGGAAACACTCGCGAGAAAGCTCAAATCCCTCTAGTCATGCATACGCCGTGGTGGCATCTGTAATCCGTCGACGCCGTTGCCGTCTCTGCGACGGCGCACGCCTCGAGCGAGCTCTCCCGATAACCGCCTCGCCTATCGCGGACGCTTACGTCTCGAAGGAAAAGCTCGGGGCAAAACAGGATACCTACCCGCTGGATCTTTACCTATGTCTTGACTGCGGTCATGTACAGAACATAGACGTAGTCGATCCCGAGGCTCTGTTTCGCGACTACATCTACGTCACTTCAAGCTCCCCGGGACTGGTGGAACACTACCGGCTCTACGCCGACGAAGTAACGGCGCGGTTCGCTGTCAGGCCCGGCTCGCTGGCCGCCGAGATCGGAAGCAACGATGGCTCGCTGCTGCGGTTCTTCCAGAACAAGGGACTCAAGGTGCTCGGGATCGATCCGGCGCGCCGCATCGCCGAGGAAGCGACCGCAACAGGCATCCCGACGCTGCCGGAATTCTTTTCCGAAGGATTGGCGCGGAGAATACGCGCTCAACAGGGGCCCGCGACTATCATTGCGGCGAACAACGTTTTCGCGCATGCCGACAATCTCGCGGACATCGTTCGCGGCATCCGCACACTTCTTGCAGACGACGGTGTTTTCGTGTTCGAGGTGTCCTACCTCGTGGATATCGTCGACCGTCTCCTCTTCGACACCATATATCACGAGCATGTTTCCTATCATTCGATCGCCCCCCTGAAACGCTTCTTCGAGCGTCTCGGCTTGCAGCTCTTTGATGTGCAGAGAACAAATTCCAAGGGCGGGTCGATCCGCGGGTTTGCGCAGCGATGGCCGGAGGGTCAGCGTTCGGTAATGCCGATCATCGGCGAGTTGTTGGAGGTCGAGGCCAAGCGCCGCTTTGGCGAACTGGCGGTCTATCGTGAGTACGGCGAAACGATCCAAGCTCGCAAGGCAGCGCTCGCTCGCGTTGTCGACGACGCAAGGGCCGCAGGCAAGAGAATTGCCGGCTATGGCGCGTCGACTACGGTAACTACCCTCATTTGGCATTTTGAACTGAATGAAAAGCTGGAATTCCTACTTGACGACAATCCACTCAAGCACGGGTTGTACAGCCCCGGATGCCATATCCCCGTGCTGCCGTCGGACGAGATCTACGTGCGGCGACCCGATTACGTCGTCATTCTTGCATGGAATTTTGCATCGCCGATCATCAAGCGCCACCGGCGTTTTCTCGACGAAGGGGGCAGGTTCGTGATTCCTCTTCCGGAACTCAGCATTGTTTGAGATGATGCGACCCTGATTGATATTTGTAGCGCCATGAAATTACACCCTGATTCAGCGTCCGTGATAGACACGATTCGAGCCAGTGCGAAGAGCGGACAGCGCACCGTTTTTGTGTCAGGGACTTTCAACATAGTTCACCCTGGACACCTGCGGCTGTTGCGCTTCGCCGCCGAGTGCGGTGACTCCCTCGTAGTCGGTGTATTGAGCGACCCGTTGGCCGCCAACGCCCAACTGACCCATGACATGCGCCTGGAGGGCGTGGCAGCGATCAGTTGGGTCGATCATGCGTTCCTGCTGCGCGACACTCCGGAAAGCTTCATTGCCGAGTTGCGCCCTGCGATCGTTGTGAAGGGGAAGGAACACGAGAACGGGATCAATCCGGAACTTGGCGTCGTTCAGTCTTACGGAGGGAAACTGCTTTTCGGCTCCGGGGACACGATATTTTCCTCATTGGAGCTTATTCGAAAGGAATCGGAGCTCATCAATCACGCTTCGATCATCAGGCCAAGAGAGTTCATCAAACGGCACGGTTTCAACGTTCCAAGCCTGGCGTCAGTACTGGACCAGATGCGGTCGCTCAAGGTGTGCGTAATCGGAGATACCATCGTCGACGACTACATTCAGTGCGATCCGCTTGGGATGTCGCAGGAGGACCCGACGATTGTGGTGACTCCTATCATGACAGAAAGGTTTATCGGCGGAGCGGCGATCGTTGCGGCACACGCGCGGCATCTCGGTGCCGGGTCCGTCAACTTCCTTTCAGTGACCGGCGATGATGAGGCCGGACGATATGTCGCCGAGAGACTCGATGCTTATGGGGTCAACGCCCAACTGATAAAGGATGATAGCCGTCCCACCACTCTAAAGCAGCGCTACCGGGCGGGAAACAAGACCTTACTTCGCGTAAGCCAGTTGCGGCAGCATAGAATCAACAGGTCTTTACAGCAGCGAGCTCTTGAGCATCTGAGAGAGGTTCTTGCCGACACGGATCTGGTGATTTTTTCTGATTTCAACTACGGGACCCTGCCCCAGGAACTGGTGGACGAGGTCACGAATGAGTGCCGTCAACGCGGCATCATGATGGTCGCCGACAGTCAGAGTTCGTCCCAGACCGGAGACGTTTCCCGCTTCAAGGGCGCCGCGTTGCTCACTCCGACCGAGCGTGAGGCCAGAATCGCGCTGGGAAACTATGAAGACGGGCTGGTGGTGATCGCGGAAACCCTGAGGCGGCGTGCAAATGCAGAAAACATCGCCATTACCCTCGGGACGGAAGGCGTCCTTATACATGCCAAGGTAACCGAGAAAGGGCAATGGCTCACGGATCGGCTCGCCGCGCTGAACACCGCTCCGAAGGACACCGCTGGCGCGGGCGACTCCCTCCTGGTCTGCGCCGCCATGGCGATGGCGGTCGGGAGGCCGGTTTGGGAGAGTGTTTACCTCGGATCGCTTGCGGCCGCCTGCCAGGTAGGGCGGATCGGGAATATCCCTTTAAGCGCGGGAGAGTTGCTCGTCGAGATCAGCAAGAGCGACAACACTGTGAAAGGCTGAGCGTTGCGTGCGCTGCTCCTCGCCGCCGGACTGGGTATCCGTCTGCGCCCCATCACGAATTCGATCCCCAAGTGTCTTATCGAGATAAACGGTCGGCCGCTTCTGGATTACTGGATCGAGCTGCTGAGCGAAGGCGGCATCGTCGATATTCTGATCAACCTTCACCACCTGCCGAACGCGGTCAAATCGTATATCGAAAGCTGCCGATATCCGGTGAAAGTCACCACCGTGTATGAACAGAGACTGCTGGGAACGGGCGGGACGCTGCTGAGAAACAGGGATTTCTTCCAGAACGAACCTTCGATGCTCGTTCATGCGGACAATTTATCCGCCTTCGATGTACGAGCCTTCGTCCAGCGGCACAAGCAACGGGAGAGGGATATCGAAATAACGATGATGACTTTCAATACCTCGGAGCCGGAAGCCTGCGGGATCGTCGAAATCGACGAACGCGGTGTCGTGATGGCATTCCACGAAAAAGTGAAGAACCCACCCGGGAACTTGGCCAATGGCGCCGTATACGTAGTGTCCCCGTCGGTCATGGATTTTCTCGCCGGCCTCGGCAAAGAAACGATCGATTTCAGCACGGAAGTCCTGCCGCATTTCATGGGACGCATCAATACGTTCCACAATGGGATTTACCATCGGGACATTGGTACCGCGGAGAGCCTTGAGGCCGCGCAGAGAGAATATCCCGCGGCGATCACCCAATATCGCCCGACCGATCTGGGTAAACTCTCAGCCTAGCGTGTTGACTTTGGAGGCACTACGACTCAAGTACTCCCGGCTATTGGGCATCGATCGCGCAGTATTTTTTGCGATCACGGGAAAAATATGGAGTTCGTGTGCCGGACTCATCACGACCCTGCTGATCGCCGGTTTTTTTTCTCCGGAGATGCAGGGTTATTACTATACCTTCACCTCCGTCCTGGCGATTCAGGTGTTTGCGGAACTGGGACTGGGCACCGTTCTCACTTACTACGCCAGCCATGAGTGGGCCAACCTTGCGCTAGATCGGTACGGTCGCGTGACCGGCGATGCGGATTCATCGTCAAGGCTCACAAGCCTTGGACGGTTCGCGCTAAGGTGGTACATAGTCACGGGTGCTGCCATGACTCTGGTTTTGGTTGTCGCAGGATTCGGTTTCTTTGCCGATGGCGGGGATCAAGGTTTTTCGTGGAAGGCCCCCTGGATCGGACTGTGTGTAGTTACGGGCCTCACCTTATGTGCAACGCCCATATGGGCGTTGCTGGAAGGCTGTAACCAGGTTTCGAACGTCTATGCCTACAGGTTTGTTCAATTCGTCGCAACGGGCGTTGCGGCTTGGACGGCCATCTATCTTGGTGCAGGACTGTGGGCGGCTTCAATCAGCGGCATGGCTGGCTTGCTTGCGATGATGGTCACAGTCGGTCGCCGCTACAGCGGGTTTATCGGGACCATTCTGCTGGCTCAACCGAAGGGCCCGCGTTTGAACTGGAGAGTGGACATATTGCCCATGCAGTGGCGCATTGCGATCAGCTGGGTCAGCGGATATTTCACTTTCTCCCTGTTTACTCCTGTGCTGTTTCACTATCACGGACCGGTTATCGCCGGCCAGATGGGCATGACCTGGGTTTTCGTAGGTGCATTGATGTCGGTCGCGTCCAGCTGGATCATGCCGAAAGCGCCACGTTTCGGAATACTCATTGCGCAGCAAAGATACGCCGAACTGGATCGGATTTTCTGGCGGATGACTGCGGTTGTGCTGAGCGTGACCATCATGGGTGCGACCGGGATCTGGGCAGTGGTTTTCTCGCTAAATCAGTTACATCACCGTTTCGCGATCCGCCTGCTACCCCCTGCGCCCACGGCATACTTACTTTTGGCAACGATCATCGTGTCTGCGTTGTTGCCGATGGCAACCTACCTCCGTGCTCACAAGAAAGAGCCGCTTCTCGCGCTTTCGGTCACCAGCGGCTTCCTGACCGCGGTCGCCGTCGTGGTGCTTGGCAAGTATTACTCTGCGGAAGGGGTGGCTGTCGGATATCTGGCCGTTAGCGCCACGGTGACGCCGTTTGTCGCGTTGATCTGGCACCGGCGTCGCGCGGAATGGCACGCACCCGGTGGTTTTCCGTCGCAATCAAGCACCGAGAAGAATGACGGATCTGCGTCGAACAAATGAAGAGGCCACCTTCTGTTCAACAGTCTCGCGTCAATAACCTTATGTCTCTGAGTCGAGGAGCAGCAAGCCGGATCTTGAGGCCGCTATATCTGCCGGTGAGGCGAGCGGCACGTTTTCTCATATGGGTATTCCCATCGCTAAGCAAGCTGCTGCTGCCTGCGCCATCGAACAAGAGGCGCCTGCTGCTCGTTTATGACACATCCAGCCAGCCTTTCAACATAGGCGACATTTTGATATTGCAGGAAGGCTCGCTTGTGCTGCGGGAGAAACACGGTCTCGATATGGTGGATTTCGCCATAGTCTACGACACCAAACATCCCGCCGCGTCGGACCCTGCTTTTTCAAGCATCACAGAAACCAATGCCCTCTATCACTTGGCGTCCATTCTGCCGGTTGCGCAGGTCAACCAGCATCTGGGTTCCCTCTTTCTCTTCAATTCTCATCGGAACCTGCAACGCTTCATTGCCGACAGCGCGGACATCTACCACGTGTGGCCGTCTGGATGGGAATTTGGTTCCCGAGAGTATCTCTACTATGAGGTTTTCAACGACTTATTGTACAACCACCACAAAGAGCACGGGTCAATTCCGCGCTTGACCTGCCGCCAGTTTCTGGTGGATTGGGCGCAAGCTTTCTATCGAGAACATGTCAACCCGCAAGTACCAGTCACTGTGAACGTGCGAAACAACAAGGCCTTTCACACGCACAGAAACCTTCGCCTGGAATCCTGGTTGGAGTTCTTTCATCATTGTGAAGATCGCTACCCGGTCAATTTCGTTATCCTCTGCGCTTGGTCCGAGATTGACGACCGTCTCCGGCGTTGCCCAAATGTCATCATAGCCAAGGACCATCACACCAGCATTGAACAAGACTTGGCTCTAATCCACACTTCAGCAATTCACATGGGTGCAGGTTCCGGACCAGCATCGATGGCGTGGTTTGGCGACAAGCCGTATCTCATGGTTAACACTGTTTATGGTCCCCAGTATTTTGCTCATCCGGAAATGATCCAACAGGAGGAGGAAAATGTTCAACGCTTTTGGTTCTCCAGTCGATCACAACGGATCGCAGGCGGAATCGAGACAACCGACCTCCTCATAAAGGAATTCGCGCGGATGTGGGCGACTTTAGACGTCCGGCGTTTGCAGTCTCCTACAGGCCCTGAGGAGAATCCAGGAAGCGACGTGCCTACGTGGCTGCGCTAGTATGATGCCGATGAAAACGTGGAATTTTTGCCGGCGCAAAATGATAGGTTCCCCCATTCCCACGGGGCAGAGGAACCGGGCGGTTTTCGATCTTCCTACCAATGAGGAAGAAATGTTTGCGAAGAAAGGCTCGACGTGATCGGGAAGTATAAGCAAAGAATCGGCGCGATCCCTTTGGTGGGTAGCGTCGCCAAACGCGTCTATCACATGCTGCGCCCGGCAGGGCCGAAGGGCTATTACTCGGAAGAAGTAGGACGTCACCTCTATTTCGGGGTCGAATACGCTTACTATGGGGAGGTCGAGGGCGACGTGGCCGAGTTCGGTACCATGTCGGGTGATACCTCAGCTGCCCTGGCGCAGGCAATGGCGTTCTGTCGCGATCTCGGGCGCACGCCGAAGAAGCTGCACCTATTCGACAGCTTCCGGGGTTTGCCCGATATCACCTCGAACATCGACGCCACGAGTCAGCACGTCCAATCTGGCGTGTGGGGGCCCGGAGGCTGCAGGGTGCTCAGCAAGGCGGAACTCCTGGCACGCCTTCGGTTGCACTTGCCGATGGAGCGTCTGGTCGTTCACGATGGCTGGTACCGCGATACCGTCCCCGAGTTGCCGCCTTCAGCTCGATTTGGGTTGGTCCACGTCGACTGTGACCTTTACCAGTCGACTATGGACGCGCTTGAGCCACTTCTTGCCAATGGACACATCACCGAAGGTGCGCTCATCCTGTTTGACGATTGGAACTGCAACCGTGCGTCGCCCGCATACGGGGAGCGCAGGGCATGGGCAGAGCTCACCTCGGCTTTTTCAATCGTCGCGAGTGATCTCGGCGGGTATTCTTGGGATGGCCACAAGTTCATCGTACATTCGTACGAGCGCAAACGACCGCGTTGAAGCTGACGGCGGGAATTTCAGACGAGCGCACTTCCACTTTGGACGTTGGAATTCCGAAATTCACGAGGGCTTGTGACCTCTTAGGCCGTTTTGAAGGTCGGCCGCATTTCAGGTGGCAGCACGACTTTCTGTCGGATGTTCTCAGCGATCACCGGAATCCTTTCACGGATGAGGATCTCAGGTTTCCAGCCCATACGCTTGGCGGCTTTTCGATTGTCGAACGCAAAACCGTAGTCGCCACCCGGCACTTTCTTTATCTTCACCCCGGGCTCGGCGACGCGCACAAATTCTTTGAGAGAGATCAAGTTCTTCTTGCCGCCGCCGGCGTGATACTTCTCCCCGAAGGCCTTCTTCTCATGAATGAGTTCCATGAGGCAGCCGAGGTCGTCGATGTGCAGGGGATCGCGGAACTGTTCGCCGCCTCGGGTTAGGCTGACAGGTTTTCCTTGCACTGCGGCCCTGATCAACGAGACGACCCAGTTGCCTGCTGGATGGTCATAGTCCGTGTAGCAAGTGGTCAGTCGGATCACCGCGCTATAAGCGTGCGCCTCTGATATGAATTCCGACATGATCTTGGACTTGCCGTAGAAATTCAAAGGTGCGTAGGGCTGGTCTTCGTTTACCAGCCAGTTCGGGCGCAGGCCGGCCTTGGTCTTGGTCACGTCCCTGGCCCCATAGACGGGCCCCAGGACTTCGCGCGTGGACATCTGGATCCAGGAGATTTCACTGCCTTTGAGCACCTTGGCGATGTGTCGCGCGCCGCCCACATTGACGTGGTCGCAGGGGGTGTCCGTTTGAAAGTTGCGGCCCGCGCGGTCGGCCGTGACGGAGAGGTTGATCAAGATTTCTACGTTCTCGCGGGCCAGTATTCCGGCATCGAGGTTGAAGAGATCCTCCTTCTTGTCCCAGCCGATGACGTGGTGCTTTCGGGACAAATATGAGTAAAGGCCTCGACCAAGATAACCTTCGTGCCCGATCAACAGGACGTTCATCACATTCCTCCCCCATCTATCCCTACGATCGACCCGGCCATAAAGGAAGCCTGCTCCGAACAGAGGAAGGCCACGACCGGAGCGATCTCCTCGGCCTGGCCGAGACGTTTGATAGGCAAATGCTCCTTGAAATAGTTCTCCAGGAGAGCTGGATTCTCCTTCTGCAGTTTGGCGAAGTGACGGCCCTCGGAGTAGATCGCGCCCGGCGCCACCGCTGAGACGATTACATTGTCCTTGGAGACCTCACGGCTGACCGTCTTCACGTAACCGTCCAGGGCGCACTTCGCCGAGACGTAGGCCGCATAACCGTTGTAGGTATAAGTCGAAAGGGTCGAAAGATGGACGACGCGGCCCCATTTCCTCTCGACCATCCTGGGAACGAAGATTCGATTGAGCTCGTGGCCGACGCCCACGTTGAACTGCCAGACTTTCTTCCAGTGATCGGTAGGCGCCGCCAGGCCCGGGAAGACCATCGCCGAGCCGCCTAGGTTGTGGACCATGATGTCGAGTGCACCCAGCTTTTCGATTTCCGCGGATAGGTTGGCGATTCCGCCCTCGGCTATGAGGTCGAGAGCAAAGGCGTGATGTCTTCCTGCGGGACCGCCCAGCTCGCGCTGTACCGCTTTCAGCGGCTCCGCGGAGCGGGCCACTATGATCACGCGGGCCCCTTCCCTGGCAAGCTCCAGCGCGATGGCGCGGCCGATCCCGCGGCTGGCGCCGGTGACCAGAGCGAGGCGGTCCTCGATCCCAAAATTCATGGACGAAATTATATCAACTATGCATTGAGTTCACTCCGGCTTTGCGCGTGCCGACGTGGCGCGAATGCCGCCAGTCAGCACTGGCTCAGCCCGACGGCGCGATAACCGCTGGGCTCCGACAGGTCAACACGGTCCTGCGGCGTCGGCCGCGAGAAGCGGCTCGAGGAATCTGCAAGTGTATCGCCCCGCCCGTTCGCCTGGATCGTGCCGATTCGGGCCTGCTTTGCCGCCTTGTGCATTTCATCGACCTCAAGTAACGTGATTATTTTGCTGTCGCCGGTACCCGTTTTTGGTGCTGGCTTACGGGTGCGTAATGTGAGTCCCCTGGTTTCTATCGTCATACCCTGTTACAACCAAGCCGAGTATCTGAAGCAGGCCATCGAAAGCGTGCTGTCGCAGGACTATTCGCGCATCGAGTTGATCGTCTTGGACGATGGTTCGACCGACGACACGCGGGCAGTGTTGGCCGCTTACACCGGAAGGTTCCACTACGAGACCCATGAGAACATGGGGCAAGCCAGGACCTTGAACAAGGGGTGGACGATGTCCAAGGGTGAGGTTCTTTCGTACCTCGCAGCCGACGACTTCCTTCTGCCCGGGGCGGTCGGGACGTCGGTCGAAAAACTCTTCGCGAATCCCGGGATCGTCCTGACTTACTGTGATTTCAATGTCGTCGACCCGAAGTCGCATGTTCTGCGACAGGTTCGTACCCCCGAGTTCAGCTATCGGGATCTTGCCGTGGAGATCGTCTGTCAGCCTGGACCTGGAGTCTTTTTTCGGCGCGACGCCTTCGAGCGTGCTGGATTCTGGGACGGACTTCTGAGACAGATTCCGGATTACGAGTATTGGCTGCGACTCGGGTTGGAGGGCGCGTTCATCAGGATCCCGAAAACCCTCGCCGCATACCGGATGCATGACCGGTCACAATCGTTCGCCCCGATCAGTGCGGTCGGGGCGGAAGAGATCGTGAACGTCATCTCCGCGCACTTCCGCGGCGGCCGCATCCCGCCAGAGGTTGCTCGGGCAGAGCCGGAGGCGATGAGTAATGCGCACATTGTTGCAGCTCGCCTGCACCTGCGCTCCAGCCGCTATCTCGCCGCACTGAAGCACATGAAGCAGGCGTTCGCACTTCATCCATGGCGCTACCTTCGCGTTCGGACTTGGCAATTGCTTGCAAATGGACTGCTCAACAGAATCGCATACAAGCTTCTCTGGCAGATCAAGCGGGTATTCTCCAGGGGATGAACTGCGTGCGCGTTGGGCGGCCGCCAGCCCTCCCACGGAAAAGATACAAGCGATTCTCACGAAGATGGCGGCAGTCTACAATTGCCGCATGTCAGGTCGACCTCACGGGAGAATTTCAATCAGCATGCGCCTGATTTCAAGAAAAACACTCGTTGCTGCAGTACGCTCCGAAGCATTCCGATGAGAATCCTGATTCTCGGCGGAGACGGGATGCTGGGGCACCAGTTGCTGCGGCAGTTGGGGACCCATCATGAGATTTATGTCACACTTAGGCGAGACCCCGACTCGTACGGTTCCTCCGGCTTGTTCGATGGAAAGCGGACGTACTTCGGGGTGGACGCGTCCTCGCCGAAGAGACTGCAGGAAATCATAGCGGCCTGTCGGCCGGAGACCGTGATCAACGCGGTGGGAGTCGTCAAGCAGCGCGCCGAGGCGAATGACGCTATTCAAAACCTGGAAATCAATGCCCTGCTACCGCACCGGCTGGCCATGATGTGCGAGACTGCCGGAGCAAGGCTTGTGCACTTCAGCACCGATTGCGTGTTTTCCGGACGGCGCGGCAAATACCGCGAGTCGGACGTTTCGGACGCTGAAGACCTCTATGGGAGAACCAAGTATCTGGGTGAAACCAGCGGCAAGCACTGCCTGACACTGCGGACCTCCATCATCGGTCGCGAGCTGACGCGCAAGACCGGGCTGCTCGAATGGTTCCTGGCGCAGCGTGGCACGGTCAAGGGATACACGAAGGCCGTTTTTTCTGGATTTACGACGCTGGAGATGGCCCGAATCATCAACAAGGTGCTTTCGGCACGGACTCCGCTCTCGGGGGTCTACCATGTTTCGAGCGAGCCAATCACAAAATTCGAGCTGCTCTCCATGATCCGCGATGCTCTCGGCCTCTCCACCCAAATCGAGCCGTATGGCGAGTACCCATGCGACAGAAGCCTGGATTCGTCCCGATTCCGCGAGGCCTTGCCTTACCGACCGCCCGGATGGAAGGCGATGGTCGAAGAGCTTGCGCAGGATATTCGAGGAGCAGGGCGATGATTTTCGAAGGCAAACGCATCGTGGTGACCGGCGGAACGGGATCCATGGGGAAGACTTTCGTCCACAGGGTTCTGTCCGGAGAACTGGGCACGCCGAGGAAGGTGATCGTATTCTCCCGCGACGAAGCGAAGCAGCACTCGATGCGGATGTCGTACTTGCACAAGCACGCGACCACTGACGAGGTTATCTACCGGAATTTCATGAACGTCCTCGAGTTCAGGATCGGGGACGTTAGAGATTTCTCCGACGTATGCTCGGCGGTGAAGGATGCCGACATCGTCGTCAATGCGGCAGCGCTCAAGCAAGTTCCCGTTTGCGAGTATTTTCCGACGCAGGCGGTGATGACGAACTGCATCGGCGCTTACAACATCGTCCGGGCGATCGAGGAAAACGGCTATCCGGTCCAGACGGTGGTCGCAATAAGCACCGACAAGGCGTGCAAGCCGGTGAACGTGATGGGAATGACCAAGGCGGTTCAGGAACGGATATTCGTGGCGGCCAACATACTGAACCCGATCACGCGTTTTATCTGTGTCCGATACGGAAACGTGCTGGCATCACGCGGATCGGTCATACCGCTGTTTCACGACCAGATCCGCCATGGCGGGCCTGTAACCGTAACCGTGCCGGATATGACCCGGTTCCTGCTCACCCTTGACGAAGCGGTCGACACCGTGTTCGCTGCGATCGAAAATGCGAAGAGGGGTGAAACCTACATTCCGCACGCCCCCTCCGCTACGGTCATGAACATCGCCCGGGCTCTCGTTGCCGGCAGATCCATCAAAATCGACGTGATGGGAATCCGCCCGGGAGAGAAGATGCACGAGATCCTGGTGTCGGAAGAAGAGGCCCATCATTGCGTGGCGAGAGGCAAGTACTATGCGATCCGCCCGATGCTGCCGGAACTCGCGGACGATTCTCCTAAAGAACCCAACGCCCTCAACGGCGAGTACAGCTCGGCAGATGCCGTTCTCGACAATCGGGGTACGATGGAATTGCTGAAGCGGCACGGATTGCTCGACGTGCCGACAGACACCGAGAGCGCCGAGGAAATGCTGCGCTAGCAGCGAGGAAGGCATTCTGTATGGCACTGAAGGTGATGACGATCGTCGGCACGCGCCCGGAGCTGATCAAGCTGTCGCGGGTGATCGCCGAGCTCGATGCCCGCCTGCCTCACGTGCTGGTGCATACGGGACAAAACTTCGACTACGAGTTGAACAAGATCTTCTTCGAGCAGCTCGAGATCCGCAAGCCGGATCATTTCCTGGAGGTCGCCGCGGGAACGCCGGCTCAGGCGATCGCCAACATAATCGCCAAGTCCGACGAGGTCCTCGCAAAAGAGAACCCCGATGCGCTTCTATTGCTCGGGGACACCAACAGCTGCCTTTCGGCCATCGCCGCGAAAAGGCGCAAGATCCCCATTTTCCACATGGAGGCCGGCAATCGCTGTTTCGACGAGCGCACTCCGGAGGAGACCAATCGAAAAATCGTCGACCATGTGAGCGACATCAATCTTCCCTATAGCGAGCACGCGCGCCGCTATCTTCTGGCCGAAGGGCTGAAAGCCGACGCGATAATCAAGACCGGGTCGCCGATGAGGGAGGTGTTGCAGCACTATATGCCGAAAATCGAGAGCTCCGGAGTGCTGAAAGAGCTCGGCGTAACGCCGAACGGCTACTTCCTGGTCAGTGCGCATCGCGAGGAGAACGTTGATACGCAGGAAAATCTCCTCGCTCTGCTCGATTCGATCAGGGCGCTCGGGGAGACTTACCGTCTCCCGGTCATCGTATCGACTCATCCCCGAACAAGGAAGCGCCTGGGGGAACTCGGACAGATCGACGCAGGTCCTTACGTCCGGTTCCTGAAGCCTCTCGGTTTCCTGGACTACGTGAAACTGCAGATGCATGCGCGCTGCGTAGTATCCGACAGCGGCACGATCACGGAGGAATCTTCGATTGTCGGCTTCCCCGCCATCACCATCAGAAACACGCACGAGCGGCCGGAAGGGATGGACGAGGGAACCCTGGTCATGTCCGGGCTTCGATCGGAGCATGTCCTGAAATCGATCGAAGTGGTGCTGGCACATCACCGGGAGGGTACGAGAGCATTCAGAGCGGTGCCCGACTATGAACCGGACAACGTGTCGAAGAAAGTCGTGCGCATCATTCTGAGCTACACCGGCTACGTGAATCGTTACACCTGGCACCGATAGTCCGGGTCCGCTAGGTTCTGTCGCGATAGTGGCGTTCCCTGATAAGCAAACCTGCAATGCCGGCAAACGCAGGGCGATCTGCGTCGTCACAACGACACCGCTTATCGTGAATTTTTTTCTGCGCGGCAATCTCGCTGCGCTCGCATCGCGCTACGACCTTACATTGATTCTCAATCTGGATGAGCCGTACAAGCCGAACCTTCGGGGGATCGACCTCCGTGTGATCTCGGTGCGGATCGAACGGAAGATCTCGCTGTTCCGGGATCTCGCGGCGCTTGCGCGCCTTGTCGGGATATTCATGAGCCACGATTTCCGCGTTGTTCACTCTGTCGCGCCGAAGGCGGGCCTGCTCGCCATGATTGCGGCGTGGATTGCACGGGTTCCAACCAGGATACACACCTTCCAGGGTGAAACCTGGGCCGCTCGCAGTGGCTTCATGCGGTCGTTGCTGAAGATCGCAGACCGCATTGTGGCGCACCTCGCGACGCATTTGCTGGTGGTAAGCAGATCGGAGCAGGAGTTTTTGATCGAGCAGGGCATCTTGGCGCCTGCTCGGTCGCGCGTTCTGGCAAGCGGATCAATTTCTGGCGTAGACGTCGCCCGGTTCCGGGCCGACCCTGAGGCCCGCAGGAGGATTCGCCGGGATTTCGACATTGGCGACACCGATGTCTTGTTCCTATTCCTCGGCAGAATCGCGCGGGATAAGGGAATCCTCGATCTGGCCGCCGCGTTTGCGTCGGTCGCCGCCGAATTCCCGCACGTGCGTCTGCTGGTAGTGGGGCCGGACGAGGACGGCATTCAGCAGCAAGTCATCGCACGCGCGGGCGCCGCCGTGGCCAAACTTCGATTCAGCGGCATCACCGACACGCCCGAACAAGTCCTTGCCGCCGCGGACGTGATCTGCCTCCCGAGTTACCGGGAGGCCTTCGGAATGGTCATCCTCGAAGCCGCGGCGATGAGAATCCCTGCCGTTGCATCCAGAATCTATGGCATTACCGACGCCGTCATCGAAGGCGAAACCGGCTTGCTGCACGAAGCGTCGAACCCGCGGGAGCTGGCCTCTCAGATGAAAAAGCTCGCCGAGAATCCGGAATTACGGCGTGCGCTCGGCGAAGCAGCCTATGCCCGCGTGCACCGGGAATTCCGGAGCGAGCGGGTCATCGAGGAATTGTTGAAGTTCTACGACGGCGCGACGTCGGACGAAACACGTGCGACGGCTTCTCCATGACCGCAGGACGGTCGCGCGTTTTGGCGGCCGACGCGGACTAGACGCGCTTGTAGCGGTCGTCGAAACGCACGATGTCGTCTTCGCCCAGGTAGCTTCCCGACTGGACTTCAATGAGGAAAAGCGGCATCTTTCCCACGTTTTCGAGTCGATGCTTGGTCCCGATCGGGATATAGGTGGATTCATTTTCCGACACAAGCTTTACCTCATCCCCTCGTGTCACCCTCGCGGTGCCCGATACCACCACCCAGTGCTCCGCCCGATGGTGATGCATCTGCAGCGAGAGCGCTTCGCCCGGCTTGACCATGATGCGCTTGACCTGAAAGCGCTCGCCGGCGTCGATGCTCTCGTAGTAGCCCCAGGGCCGATAGACCCGCCTGTGTGAAACGTGCTCGGTCCGGGCCTTCCGGGCGAGCGTCTCGACCACTTCCTTCACCTCCTGCGAACGCGACTTGTCGGCCACGAGAACCGCGTCATCGGTCTCGACGATCATGAGATCGCGCACGCCCAGAGCCGCAACCATGCGGTGCTCGGCGCGAATATAGCAACCGTTGGCGTCGCGCGCGTCCACGTCGCCGCGAACGACGTTCCCGCCCGCATCCTTTTCTCCGGCCTCCCAAAGCGCCGTCCACGAGCCAACATCGCTCCAGCCGATATCGGCCTGGACCATCACGTTCGCGGAGGTGCGCTCCATCACCGCGTAGTCGATGGAGTCCGACGGACAGGCGGCAAATGCAGCGGAATCCAGCCGCAGGAAATCAAGGTCGTGCTTGCCTGCCTCCCACGCCGCCTTGGCTGCGGCAAGAATCTCGGGGCGAAAGTGCTGCAACTCCTCCAGAAAGCGCGTGGGCCGGAACGCGAACATGCCGCTGTTCCAGAAGAACCGGTCGCTCGAAACATAGCACTGCGCCGTCTCCAGGTCGGGTTTTTCCACGAAGCGCTTCACGCGGAAGCTGCGCTCGCTTCCTGGAACCGGGTCGCCGCGCTCGATATAACCGTATCCGGTGACAGGTCCGCGCGGCGTGATTCCGAAAGTAACCAATGAACCGCTCGCTGCGAGTGGGAGCGCCGTTGCGATCGCAGAGCGAAACGCCGGCACGTCCTGGATCAGATGATCCGCGGGCAGCACCAGAACACAGGCATCGGGGTAGCGGGTCTGCACGTGAAGCGCCGCCACCGCCGCCGCCGGCGCCGTGTTGCGACCGACGGGTTCCAGGATCTGAACGTCGAGCTTCACCCCGATTTCGCGCATCTGCTCCGCGACAAGAAAACGGTGCTCGTCGTTCGAAACGACGATCGGCGCACGGGCGCCGTCGACACCCTGCAGCCTCAATACCGTTTCCTGAAGCAGGGTTCGTTCGGAAACAAGAGGCAGGAATTGCTTCGGCAGAAGACGCCGCGACATGGGCCACAGGCGGCTGCCCGATCCGCCCGACAGTACTATTGGGAAAAATGAGGAACTCACGAGTGCGGGTGTTGATGGAGAAGTTCACATTATAGGGGCTCCCGGCCAACCCGAATGGGGCCTGCTAGAATCTCGGTGTGGCGCATCCTTCGATCTCCGTCATGCGCATTCTCGTTACCGGCAAGTCTGGAGTCATCGGCGCGGCTCTCTGCCGCCGCTCCAAGCTGGAGGCTGAGCGCCCGCGGTATGCCGGCGAGCGCATCATGTTCTCGATTGCCGTCTGAGCGCGGCGGCAAACATGCGCGCGCTGTCCGACTATCTGCGCAACCTGCCGCATGCGTACCGCTACTTTTTCTGGTTCGCCAAGGCCGTAATTCTTTTCCGGCATCCATTCAGGTTCCTGCTGAACTACCTGCGGCGTACGAGTCCTGCTGATCGCATTGTCGAGATGCGCGACGGCACGCGTATCTACCTTTCGGGCCATCCCCACGATGTCATTACGCTGTTCATCATCCTGGTCCGGGGGGACTACGGGCGCTTTCCGCCCGGCGGCACAGTGGTGGATATCGGGGCGAACCTCGGCGCGTTTGCCTTGCATGCCGCGCGGGGCGGCGCAACGACCGTGTTGGCTTACGAGCCGAACGGCGCGTCATTCCGATGCTTGCAGCGCAACGTCGAGGTCAACGGGCTCTCCACCACCATACGACCAAGGCAGCTCGCAGTTTCCGCCGTTGCCGGGCAAAACGTGAGGTTCCCGCTTGCTCCCAGTGTATATAACCGCATCGCCGCAGAAGAAGAGAGCGGAGAGTTCGAGACTGTGCGCACGACGAGCCTCGCCGAAATTCTGGCGCGCGACGCGGTACAAGGCATCGACCTGCTGAAGCTTGACTGCGAGGGCGCAGAATACGACATCCTTTTCAGCGCGACTCCCGCGGACATCAATCGCGTCCGGGAAATTCGCATGGAGTACCACTCCGGCCGCGATGCTGAACTCAAGACGTATTTGCGGAACGCCGGCTTCGAAATTACTTTTTTCCGGCCCGACAGTGCTTTCACGGGAAATATTTGGGCTCGCAGGGAGCGCACCGGACCCTTTCCCGGATAAGAATGCACCGGCAACGGATGGTGACTTGGGTAACGCGCCCTGCACCGAACACGTTAAAATGCGCCCCGTGTTCCCCCGAGCGGACTAGGTGAATGGCGATCCCGGAAATCGCTCCCGTTTCGCCGATCTTTTCGGCGCTCGTGACGCTGCTGCTCATCGCATGGATGCTGAGGGCGCAGCACCGATTGCCGCTGGATGTCCCCAATCAGCGCTCGCTGCACGTCCGCCCAGTGCCGCGCTCGGGCGGCATCGCCATGATGGCCGGGGTTTTTTCCGGCTTCGCGATCCTGCAAACTCCGCTCGCGATCGTGCTTCCCGCTGCCGTACTCGTCGCGCTCTCGCATATCGACGACGTTCGCGGCCTGCCGATCCCGGTCCGTTTGGGCGCCCAGTGTGCAGCCGCCGCAGGGTTTGCCTTCGGCGCCCTCCCCGCGGTAGTGCTCCCCTTGGCCGCCCTGATCGTGCTCGGCATCCTGTGGATGACAAATCTCTACAACTTCATGGACGGCTCCGACGGGCTCGCCGGCGGCATGACGGTCACGGGCTTTGCGTTCCTGGGAGTCGGCGCCTGGATGAGCGGTGACGACGCCTTGCTGATCGAGTGCGCCATTTTGGCAGCCGCTGGCGCCGCCTTTCTTCCATTTAATTTTCCTCCTGCCCGGCTGTTCATGGGCGATGCCGGTTCCGTCCCTGTCGGTTTCCTTGCGGCAGTCTTTTCTCTCTCGGGTTGGCGCGATGGCGACTGGCCGTTTTGGTTCCCGGCAGCCGTCTTTGCGCCTTTCATCATCGATGCGACTCTTACGTTGCTAAAGCGCATGGGCGCCGGGGAGCGCTTCTGGGAAGCGCATAACATGCACTACTATCAGCGCCTCGTGCGCATGGGTTGGGGCCACCGCAGGACAGCACTCGCCGAATATGCACTGATGCTCGCCTGCGGGACGACCGCGCTTTGGGCGCTGCGCGAACCGCCTTACCTGCAGCTGTGCGCCCTCATCGGGCTGGTAGCCCTCCACGCTGCGCTTGTGCTGTGGGTGGATTCCGCCTGGCGGCACCGCGAAAACAAATCCATTGAATCCGCTTAAACCCAGTTACCGCGCCGCGCTTGCTTTTGCGCACGACGTCCTCGCATCCGCCGTTTGCTGGGTGCTCGCGTTCTGGCTGCGCTTCAACCTGGATATCCCCGTGGAGTTTCTCCCGGCGCTTGCCGCGGCGGTAACGGCGGTCGTTCCGCTGCACGCGCTGATATTCTGGTCGCTCGGCCTGTACCAGGGCAGCTGGCGCTACGCGAGCCTGCCCGACCTGAAACGCATAGCGTTCGCTTGCCTGATCGGAGCGCTCGCAGTGCCCGCACTCCTTGCGTTCTTTCGCGCCGATCTCAACGTACCGCGGTCCACTTTCATCCTCGCGCCTTTACTGCTTGCGGCAATCATGTCGGGCAGCCGGATCGCCTATCGTGCCTGGAAGGAACGCGTCCTGTACGGACGCATCCACCTCAGCGGCGAGCCGGTGCTTGTGATCGGCGCCAGCGACATCACCGTCAATCTGTTGCGGGAGATGGAACGCTCAAGCCAGTGGCGCGCAGTGGGCATCCTCGACGATGACCCGGCTTGGCATGGGCAGGTACTCCTGGGCGTGAAGGTCCTTGGGAGACTCAGCGAGGTCGGCCGCTGGGCGCAGCAGTTGGACTCCCGCCATGCGATCATCTCGCTGCCCGCTTCCTCGGCCGGCGTACGCAGGCGCGCGGCAGAAATCGCGGGCGCAGCGGGACTCACGGTACTGACCGTCCCCTCCTACGAGGACTTGCTGTCGGGCAAAGTCACAGTGTCGCAGATCCGCCGCATCGAGCTCGAAGACCTGCTGGGCCGCGAACAGATCGTGCTGGACAACGCCGGGCTAAACGAATTGCTGGCCGGGAAGGTCGTGATGGTCACCGGAGCGGGCGGTTCGATCGGAGGCGAGCTGTGCCGGCAAATCGAAAGGTTCGAGCCCGCTCTCCTGATTATGTTCGATTTGAGCGAATACGCGCTTTACTCTATTGAACAGGAATTCCGGGAAAACCGGCCTGGGGCGTCGATCGTAGCCATCATTGGTGACGTTCGCAACGCGGACCGAGTCGAGGCGGTCGTGTCCCGCTTCAAGCCCTCGATCGTGTTTCATGCTGCGGCCTACAAGCACGTTCCTTTGATGGAGGCTGAAAACGCCTGGGAGGCCGTTCAAAACAACGTACTCGGCACACTTCGCGTGGCGCGTGCATCCCTCGCGCACGGCATCGAAAAATTCGTCCTGATCTCGACAGACAAGGCGGTCAATCCCACCAACGTGATGGGGGCGACAAAGCGGCTGTCGGAGCAGATTTGCCAGACACTACAGCCGCCGACGGGCACGCGCTTCATCACGGTCAGGTTCGGCAATGTACTTGGCAGCACCGGTAGCGTCGTTCCCAAGTTCCGCGAGCAGATCGCCCGCGGCGGGCCTGTGACGGTAACCCATCCGGAAATCACACGCTACTTCATGTCAATTCCCGAGGCTGCGCAGCTCGTGCTGCAAGCGGGTTTCATGGGCAGAGGCGGGGAAATTTTCGTTCTTGAGATGGGCGAGCCGGTCAGAATCCTGGACTTGGCGCACGACATGATCCGCCTTTCCGGGTTCGGCGTTGACGACATCAAGGTCGAGTTCACCGGCTTGCGCCCCGGCGAAAAGCTATATGAGGAATTGCTCTCGGACCGCGAGCACACTCTCCAGACTCCGCATCCAAAGTTACGCATCGCCAAAGCCAACACGGCTTTCGCCCAGCAATGGCTCGCCGAGATAGAAACGTGGCTTTCGCATGTCCGCTCTCCAGGCGACGCGGACGTAAAACACGAGCTCGCGAAGCGCGTGCCCGAGTACCAGCCGGATCGGAGTGCCCTGGCCGAGGCCAGAGAAGAAGCTGAAGGCTAGGGAGCGCCCTGCGCGGTTGGACCCGACACCGTGCGGCGACTCAGCCACAACCCGAGTAGCAGGGCGGCGAGAATCCCGTGCTCGTGATGGAGAGTCGTGTTGACCAGGCCCACCGCAGCAGTAACCAGCCATCCGGCAAGCGCCGCTCCGAAAAGCGTCCAATCCAGCGGCGTATCCTGTACTCGCGGCAGGGACTTTGCCAACGCGATCTTGTTACGGTAAGACAAGGCGAGCCCCTGTTCGGTCTTGTCGAGGGTCTTGTCCAGCACGCCCGGTTTCACAGCGAGTATCACCGCCACCCCCAACAGGGGAACCAGCGTGCCCTTGACTGCGCCTGTTCGCTTTCTTGCCCCGAGCACTCCCGCAAAAACCACGGCGAACGCGGCCGCCGCCCCGATTGCCGCGCGACTTTCCGTAACGAACACTGAAACGATCAGCACACCCGTAGCCAGACCCGATAGGAGACTGACGGCGTGCCCCACGCGTCCCATGTACGAAATCACGAAGCTCAGCGAGGCGCCAAATACGATCGCCAGATAGATCGCGCTGTGATTCACGTGCCCAACTGAATTGAGGCCCAGTGTCGCATCGGTTTTTCCCCGGTACATCTCCAGTACATCTCCCAGTAGCCCCACGCAAGCGCTATCAATGTGGCGGCGATCAAAGTGCCGAGGATCGACAGCAGGGCGCGCTCACCATAGCGGGAGCGTTTTGCGAGCCACAGTACCGAGCCATAGCGGCAGGAGATCGGTCGCGTCGCCCCACTCGTCGTCGCGGATACCGGCAAAGGCAGCAACGACGTAACCAGAAGCGATCCACAATGCGATCAGGCTGTCCCATCGATCCCAGGGCCCACCCCAATCACGCTTGCGAATCCGGGTGTAAAGCTAGGTGAGGAGATAGCCTACCCAGCAGATATTCTTCGGCGTCTCGAATAGAGGCAGGAAAAATACCAGAGCAAGCAACCAGAAGGATTCCGCAGGGTAAGGTATCGCGGATTTTTCTACTCTCAAGAACATGGGAACTGCCGGGTCTCTCGTTTACAAGGCCGGCGCGCTGTTCAAGGGATCGCTATGTACACGCGCTTCAAGCTACGCCGCAACGACGCCGCGAAACACTCGTTCCATTCGATCGAGCATTGTATCCACCCCGAAATTTTCCGCGCAATGCCGGCGGGCCGCAGCGCCCAGCGTTTCGCGCAGCTTCGCGTCGCCGAGCACTCTGCCCAGACCGCGCTGCAGGTCGGCGGCGTCCCCGGGCGCGACGATGACCGCGGTCACGCCGTCCTGCGCCACCTCGCCGATGCTTCCCGCCAGGGTCGTTACGCACGGCAGGCCGCACAACATCGCCTGCACCAGCGCCTGCGGCACGCCTTCGTTGGCGTAGGAGGGCAGGGCAAACACGTCCAGCGATTGCAGCCACGGCAGCACGTCCTCGCGGTTCCCCGCGAGCCATACGCGGTCGCGCAGTTGCAGCTGGTCGATCTGCGTTTCCACATTCCGGCGCTGCGGCCCGTCGCCGACGATCACCAGCCCGACCTCGCCCGGCAGGCGGCCGAAGGCCTCGATCAGGTAACGGTGCCCCTTCCAGCTGCGCAGCGTGGCGACGATCCCGACCAGAGGACGATCCTGCGGCAGCCCGGTGGTGCGGCGCGCCCGGGACCGGTCGCCCGGCACGAAGCGCCCCGCGTCGATCCCGGTGGGAACCGAGGTGATGCGCTCGACGGGATATCGGTTGTCCCGCACCAGCTGTGCCCGCAGGCCCTCGCCGGTGGTGACGATGTGCTGCGTCGCCCGAAGATAGAGCCAGCGCGTGAGCGGATCTTTGGGGATCGGCGCCGAAATGTGCCGGGTGCGCACGATCGGGGGCGGCTTGGACGAACTCGCGCAGGCGAGGGCCGCGAGCCAGGTGTCGGTAGAGCTGTGCGCGTTGATGACATCCGGTGGATGCTCACTCAGCCACGAGCGCAAAGCCAGTACACCGCGCAGGCCTTTCCGGGCGATCGGCAGCGCCGCGACGTTCAAGCCCCGCTTCACCGCCGCCGCATGAATGTTCGCTTCAAGCGGTGTAACCAGCGACACTTGGTGGCCGCGCGCGGCCAAGCCTTCCGCCTCGGAGAGTATGCGGATTTCCTGGCCTCCCCAGCCGCACGAGGATTCGGTGTGGAGAATTTTCACGGGGCCGCCAGCCGCCGGCACGCCGCGGTAACGGAGAGCGGCATCTACGCGAGGGATTCCTGCGAATATTGGAGGCGATGAAGCCTCGCGTAGATGCCCCGCGCGGCGAGCAGTTCCGCGTGCTTGCCGGCTTCCGCGACGCGTCCGGCATCGAGTACCACGATCCGATCGGCCCGCTCTATTGTCGACAGGCGGTGCGCGATCACCAGGGTAGTGCGATTCCTCATCAGGGTCGCCAGCGCCTCCTGTACGTGGCGCTCCGATTCGCTGTCGAGCGCCGAGGTGGCCTCGTCGAGGATGAGGAGAGGGGCGTTCTTCAGGAACGCGCGGGCGATGGCGAGGCGCTGCCGCTGTCCCCCGGACAGGCGCAAGCCGTTCTCGCCGATCAGGGTCGCGAGTCCCTGGGGCATTTCCCGGATGAACTGCATGGCGTGCGCGGCTTCGGCCGCTTCGACGACGTCGGCATCGCATGTTCCGGACAGGCGACCATAGGCGATATTCGCGGCCACGGTGTCGTTGAAGAGCACCACCTCCTGGCTCACCAGCGCGATATTCGATCGCAGGCCGGCCAGCTTCAGGTCAGCGATGTCGATCCCGTCCAGGAGTATCGGGCCGCTGTCGGGAGAATAGAAACGCGGCAGGAGATTGGCCAGAGTCGACTTGCCCGCGCCCGAGGGCCCGACCAGGGCCACCGTCTCACCTGCGCGAACCGCGAACGAAATCCGGTCGAGCGCCGGTCTTGTGCCACCAGGGTAGGTAAAGGTCAC
Organism: Gammaproteobacteria bacterium; assembly: GCA_041490545.1. Classification (GTDB taxonomy): domain Bacteria; phylum Pseudomonadota; class Gammaproteobacteria; order Burkholderiales; family SG8-39; genus VBDM01. The sequence continues at coordinate 6,487 of JBGPTG010000002.1, read as the reverse complement.
CTCGCGGAATTCGACGTCGCCGCGGGCGCGGCCGATCTCGCGCGTCCCGGTATCGGCTTCCGGAGGTTCGTCCATGACGCGGAACACGCTCTCGGCCGCGGCAAGCCCGCGCTGCACGGTCTGGTTCACACCGGTCAGGCGCCGCAGGGGCGGCAGCACCAGCAGCATCGCTATGAGAAACGCCATGAACCCACCCACGGTGGTCTCGTCCACGGCGGCCTGGCGCGTCGCGAGATAAATGATCAGTGCCAGCGCCAGCGCGACCACGAACTGAACGAGCGAAGCGCTGGCGGCTGACGCCGAGGTCATCTTCATGTTGAACCGGCGGATCGTGTTCGACCCGGTCTCGAAACGCGCCCTCTCGTAGGCCTGACCCTCGAAGACTTTTACCACGCGATGGCAGCCCACCGATTCCTCCAGCGCATGGTTGAGATCGCCCATCGCGCCCTGCGTCGCCCGGCTCATGCTGCGCAGGCGCTTGGAAAAGGCCCGCGTGATCACCACCACCGGCGGCCCAACCACCAGCGAAACCAGGGTCAGCTTCCAGTTGACCCAGAACAGATAGCCGAGCAGGGCAATGATGGTCAGCGAGTCCCGGAACAGGACGGTCAGCGCTCCCGTGGCAGCGCCTGCCAGCTGCATCACGTCGTAGGTGAATTTGGAGATGACGCTGCCGCTGGTGTGATTGTCGTAGTAGAGCGTCGGGAGGCGCACGAGATTCGCAAACATGGCGTTGCGCAGGTCGAGGATCACCTTGTTCGCCACCCAGCCCATGAGGTAGTCGGACGCGTAGGAAGACGTGCCGCGCACGAGGAACAAGCCGACGATGACGAGCGGGAGCCACGCGAGCATGCCTCCCTGCTTGTGCACGAAGCTGCCGTCGAGCAGCGGTTCGAGGATAGCCGGAAATATCGGCTCGGTCGCTGCAGTCACACCCAGTGCCGCCATGGCCAGACCGAACGGAACCCAATACGGCTTGACGTGGCGCAGCAGGCGCAGGTAAAGCTGCAAGCTGTTGGCGTCGGACGATGCCATGGCTGCGCTGGAAAATGTGAATTATAGCTGCATTCACACAGCCCGTTCCCCGCGCAAGGCGGAACGCCGCCTGCTCAACCGGGCAGCAAGCTGCGATAGAGCGCAACCAGGCGCTGCGTCATCGACTCGAGGCTCAGGCCTTCCGCGCACTGTCTTGCCCTCTGCCCCATCGCGCGCGCCGTGGCGGAGTCCAGCCGGCCGAGCGCTGCCGCTAGCGCGTCGAGCGCGAGGGCGTCGACGACGAATCCATTCGCCCCGGGTTCAATCAACTCGGCCGTCCCGCACTGAAAAGTCGTCGTGACAGGCAAGCCGCAAGCCATCGCCTCGAGCGCCGCGTTGGGAAACGGATCGTAGAGGGTGGGCAGGACGAAACTGTCGGCTGTCCCGTACCAGGGACGCACGTCATCCTGGCCCCCGACGAAATGAACCGCGGATGCGATCCCGAGCGACCTCGCGAGCCGCTCGGCGCGCGCCTGCTGCTTGTCCCGGCCGACCACGATGAGGTGCGCGCCGCGGGTGCCGCGGGCGAACGCCTCAATCAGCCGGAAAACGCCCTTGCGTTCGAACCCCGCGCCGACGAAGAGATGCACTACGGCATCCTGCGGGATGCCGAGTTTCTCGCGCAGGGGTCTCCGATGCGCGTCGCGCAAGCCGGGATGGAATACCGCGAGGTCGATGCCGTTGTAGATGACATGGAGCTTCGCATCCGGCGTGCCGAAGCGGGTGCGGATTTCCTCACGAACCATGCGCGAGTTGCAGATGACCGCGCGCAGCCCGGGGCTCCGGAAAAGACGCCTCTCGGCAGCGAGGACGTAACGGTGATAGGGATTCAAGGCAAGACCCAGGCGCGCGACGGGGCGCAGCGCCGCGCGCCGGTTCTGCAGCCACTGCGCGTGCACGCCGTCACCGGCGCGGTAGATGTCGCAGCCGGCGATTCTCTCGTGGGACTGGACCAGGTCGAACGAGCGGTGCGCCAGTTCGCGTCGCACCGCCCGCGCAAAGCTCCAGTCGCGCCACACGCGACCGATGTGAAACGGATCGCAACGCACGATGCCGGCCTGGTCGCCCGTCCACTCGCGCGCGAATACCGTGACGGCAACGCCCTGGTCCCGCAGCGAGGCGAGGGCGCGTTCGATGAATCGTTCGGCGCCACCAAAGGGGTTGTAGCGCTGACGCACCAGAGCAAGCCGCATGTCCGCCTACTTCCGCGCCAGGTCCAGCCGCCCGCACAGCGCGCGTACGCCATCGAGGAACCGCGGACCCTGCGCGTGCAGCAGATCCGCGTCGACCGCATAGATCCTGTTGTTGCGCACGGCCGGAACGCCCTCCAGCCCGCGCCACGCTTCGCGGGCTTCGCTCCCGTAGCCGCTGGTCACGATCGCGTCGGGGTGCGCGCCCAGAAGCCGCTCTTTCGAGACCCGCAGCGTGATGGTGTCCGCCCCGGCAAAGACATTGCGGCCCGCGCAGGTGCGAAGCGCGTCGCTGATGAGGTGCTCGCCGCTCACCGTCAGCAGCGGGCGATGCCAGATTTCCAGGAATACGGCAACGCGCTCTGCACCTTGGAAGCGCTCTCTGAGTTCGGCGACCTCGTTCTCGAACTGCCGGGCGCGCGCCTCCGCCAGAACCCCGCTTCCGGCCAGCGAGCCAACCTGGCGGGAAATGCGCGGGATGTCCCCGAGAGATCGCACTTCGGTGACGAATACCGGAATGCCCAGTCGCTCCAGGCGGGCGATCTGCAGCGCCGAATTTCCGCTGCGCCAGCCGAGGACGAGGTCCGGTTTCAGCGCCAGCACTCTTTCGACATCGACATGCCCGGAGTCCGCCACCACGGGAAGCCGCTCCGCTTCGGCCGGAAACCTGCTGTAGCTCGAAGCGCCGACGAGCTTCGCCCCCGCCCCCGCGAAATACGCGATCTCGGCAAGGTGCGGCGCCAGGGTGACGATGCGCTCCGCGGGTCGTTGCAGTGACAGCGCCATGCCGCGGTCGTCACGCAGGTCCGCGGCGCCTGCGCCCGCCGCGACCGCGACGGTAACAATCAGCACCGAAGCCCGGTTCATTTCGCGAGAAGCGCGTCGGCGGCCTGCAACACCGAATCGAGCGGGAGCCGCGAAATGCACTCGCTTACCTTGCCGCCGCCACACCCGTCGTTGCCGCAAGGCCGGCACGCGTGGCTGGTCGATGCCACGACGCGATGTGCAACCTGCCAGGGACCCCACTCGATGTCGCTGCTCGGCCCGAAAAGTGCGACCACCGGAGTGCCCATGGCGGCCGCGATGTGCATCGGGGCGGAATCGACACCGATGAAAATCCGCGCCCGCGCGGCAAGGGCGGCGAGTTGCTTGAGCGTGAGCCTGCCGGAAAGATCGGTGAATCGCGCGTGCGTGTGCGCACGAATCGCCTCGACGAGCGCCATTTCCCTGGGGTCCGGCGCGGCGGTCAGGACCACGCGATCGCCACGCCCCTCAAGCGCGTCGATGAGCGCTGCCGCCCGCTCAGGCGGCCAGCACTTGAACTGCCAGCGCGAACCCGGATGGAAATGCACGAATCGCTTTGCCGCGAGGCCTTGTTCGGCAAGCAGGGCGTCGACGACGCGCTCGGCACTCTCGCCCGGCACCATCACCAGTGCGCGTTCCGCATCCCCGGGCTGGATTCCTATCCGGCGCAATGCATCGAGATTCAGTTCGACCCTGTGGCGCCCCGCATGACGCGGCTGCGGAACCAGATGCGTGAAGCTGCGCTTCCATGCCCGCTGCTTGCGGGCGACGTTGGGGGCCACCGCGTAGCGTGGGGTGAGGGTCCGCGCCAGCCAGGCTCCGCGCGGATGGTCGGTCAGGTGTACGACCAGGTCGTAGCCACGCGAGCGCAGCGTCCGGTACAGACGCCATTCCGACGCTAACCGTTTCCAGACCGGCATATCCTTCCACCGGCGTTCGACCAAGTGCAACTGCGCCAGCGCGGGATGCAGCTCGATCATGTCGCGGGTTTCGGCATACACGAGCGCGTCGATCTCGATCCCGGGACTGGCGCGCTTGAGCACCGTGAACACCGGGGAGGAGAGCAGCACGTCTCCGTGGTGGCGCAGCTGGATCACCAGCGCGCGCCGCAATCCGGAAACATCGACTGCATCGGCGGGGCCGTAATGCATGCCGTGCACGATAGCAGAAATGGAACGGCGTTAGCGATTGTGGGCCGCAGTCCCATAGGGAAACGGCCCACCGGCCCGGCCGCAAGGCGTACGCTACAGCCGGTATTCCACGGTCAGGAGGAAGTTGCGCTCGCGCTGCGGATAGGCGTTGAAGGAGGTTCCCGCGCCGTTGCGGATGGCATAAGTGTAGTAGTGCTCGTTGAGAAGATTGTTGACCGAAGCTCCCAGAGTCAGCCTGCCCAGAGTCTGCGAGAACTTGAGGTCGACGACAGTGTAGGCAGGCATGCGGCTCGGGAAAGTGTTGGTCTGGTCGTTGTCGTAGTATTGCTTGCCGACGTAGCGTGCAACGCCGTTGAGCCGCGAGTTCTGGGCGAACTGCCAGGAAGCACCTGCGTTCGCCTTTTCGCGGGGCACGAGCGGTATGGTCTTGCCGCTCACGTCCACGCCGCCGATGACGCCGTCGCGAAAACGCGCATCGGTCACCGAGGCGTTGGCGAAAAGCGAGATCGACGGGGAAACGGCGACCGATGTATCGACCTCCAGTCCCTGCCGGCGCGTGGGCGGCAGATTGATATTCGAGAACGTCGGCGCGAAGAAGTAGATCTCGTTTTCGAGGTACATCGCGAACGCGCTCGCGCGCACTCGCAGCTGGCCGCTGCGGTACTCGGTCCCCAGCTCGTAATCGCGCGAGGTCTGCGGCTCGAGCAGGGTCACGATCGAGTCGAAAACGGGACCGCCGAACTGGCTGTACACCTCGTCGATGGTGGCGACGCGAAAGCTCTCACCTACACGCCCGTAGACCGAAGTGGCGGCGGTCAGGTCTTGCCGCAAGCCGACTTCCCACGCCCTCGGATTACTTGTCTTGCTCTGGCTCGCGTAGGTGGCGGGATTGACCGCGTCGCGCGCCGTCACGGTGATGCGCTGCCAGCGCACGCCCAGCGTAAGCTTGGTGCCTTCGCCGATCAGCGATTGGTGCTGCGCATAGAACGCCTCGTCCCGCTGCGTCGCGAGAATTCTCGCCGCAGGGTTGTCGAGCGTCTCCAAGCTGCTCGCCCGGCGCGACTGATAGTCCCAATCATCGATATCGATACCGACGACGAGGTTATGCCGGCTCCCAGCCGCTTCGTACGGAACTTTCAAACGCGGCGTGAACGACCAAACCTTGGAGTGGGTGTCGGTATAAGTATCGGTGAAAGACCCGGAGTAGTCCTTCAGGAGCGAGGTCCGAGCTGTTTGCCGGTAGCCCAGCTCGGCCGCGAACTCCCCGAACCCGAGATCGCTGCTGCCGCCGAGGCTTGCGCGCTTGCCGTCCCGCGTGGAGAAATCTCCCGGCGTTGGCGTGCCTCGCGGATCGGTCTGGAGCTCCGCTGCAGTGCGTGCGCCCGGCAGGCGCAGGTTCTGGTTGTCTACGCCAAACTTGAGCGCAAGGCTCCCGTCCTTGCCGAACGCGCGCGCCTCCCCTTCGAGATTTTGCTGCTCGACGCGGTTGTTCATGCGATAGTTGTCCGAGGCGTAGTCGTTGGCGAACAAGGTAACCCCGATGCCTGGTCCGGCGAGGCTCGCCCCGGCCCGCGCTTCGTGCGTACCATAGGTTCCGGCTGACCCGCCTAGGCTAGCGCTGCTCAGTCCCGGCTGCGGGGCCTTTGTAATGATGTTGATGGTGCCGCCGGTGGCGCCGCCTCCGTAGAGGACCGACCCCGAGCCGCGAAGTATCTCGACGCGCTCGATGCTGTCCAGTGGAATCGCCGTCCAACCTATGGTCGTAAGCTCGATTTCGTTGAGCCTTTGCCCATTGAGCAGCACGAGCGTGTTCTGGTCACCGGTCACGCCGAATCCGCGCATGTCGATCTGCGAGTCGGGGCCGCCCGTATTGTCGCGCGTCGCGATCCCCGCTTCCTGCGACAACAGCTGCGGCAGACTCGTCGCCGCACTCGCAGCGATTTGCGGCGCGGTGACAACGGTCATGCCCACCGGCGCCTCGAGCCTGTTTTCCGGAAAACGCGTGGCGGTCACAACGACGGCAGGTTCTTCTGGACTTTGAGCGAGCACAAGCGGTGCGACAGCCGCGGCGAGCACCGCGATAATGGAGCGTTTCATGGACTTTCCCTCCCGGCCAGCGTCCCCGCAGGCCTGAATCGAGTTGCAAACGGAAAATGCAGGAGGGCGAACCGGCATCACGCCACGCCCCGCGGCATTTTCGACCATCGATCGAGGCCGGTCTCCGGGCTTGTGGGATCGGGCGTATCGCCTTCCCGCGAGCTGGCGCTCGCAGTGGCTGGGCCTTGAACCCGGCGGAAAGCGCCGGGT
>JBGPTG010000001.1:0-51095 GCA_041490545.1 Gammaproteobacteria bacterium | reverse complement strand
GATTCGAACAGCGTGATCTCTTCATCGGAGCGGCGCCCGGCCATGCGGCCGGCAACGATGGGCGCGAGCTCATGGACTTTCTCCCAGGCCATCAACCCGCGCTCGACCGGCCAGACGAGATCGCCGCACTCGAGCTTCGCGCCTTCGAGATCGTCGGTCGCGATGATTCCGGCGCGCGTCACGGCGATCTCGTCGAGTTCGCGGTTGAGACGCGTGTTGCTGCCCGCCGCGTTGATATGCGTGCCGGGCTCGATCAGCTTTCCGTCGAAGACAGGCTGCACCGCATTGGTCATGGTGACGATGATGTCGCGGCCCTTCACCGCTTCGGCACTCGACTCGACCGGCCGCACATCCTGTCTGAGCAGGGCGCTCATCCTGTCGGCGAAGGCCTTGCGCTTTTGCGCGTCGCGTCCGTAGACGTGAATCGATTCGAGCTTTCGCACCTGCGCGACGGCGAGGATCTGCGTCTCGGCCTGGCGGCCCGTGCCGATGCAACCGAGGTGGCGCGCATCGGCCCTCGCCATGTATTTCGTTGCGAGGCCCGAAGCGGCGCCGGTGCGCACCTGCCCGATGCGCCTCGCGGAGAGTACGGCCACGATGCCTTCACCGGCCTTGTACAGGACCATCTCATGCCCGTGGCCCACGCCATAGGTCTTGTAGCCGTACCAGCCTTGGCGCGACATCGTCGCGGCCATGATCATGAAGCGCGCGCCCCGGAACGGCAGGCGCCGCCGCGGCAAAACCGACGCCTCGCCTTCGGCCTTGTCGGTGAACGCTTGTTCCAGGACACGGATGCAGGACTCCATGTCCAGGAGTTCGGTCACCTGCGCCTCGTCGAGAAAAATTGCCATGGGTGGCCTTTGGATACGCGCGCTTCCTCAGGTGACGCGCTTGCCCCTCACACCCTGCGCACGAACGCCGGCGTGAACTCCTTCACGGCGCGCACTCCGCACTGCATCATCGCGACGCGGAACTCGGTGCGCAGGATCTCGAGGACCTTTTCCACGCCAGGCTGGCCGAAGGCGCCGAGGCCCCACAGGTACGGCCGCCCGACGCCGACGGCGTTCGCGCCCATCGCGAGCGCCTTGGCGATGTCGGTGCCGCGGCGAAAGCCGCCGTCCACGAGCACGAGGATCTTGCCTTGCACCGCCTCCACCACTTCGGGCAGCACGTCGATCGTGGCGCGCCCGCTGTCTTCCCCGCGCCCGCCGTGGTTGGAGACGAGAACCCCGTCCACGCCGTTCTCGACGCACAGCTTCGCGTCCTCGGCGGTAAGGATGCCCTTGATGACGATCTTCATCTTCGTCGCGCCGCGCAGCCGCTTGATGAAGTCCCAGTTCATGTTGGCCGACTGCAGGTTGGGCACGCCGGTGAGATCGATGCCGTCGTAGGCGGGCTTGCGCTTGACGCTCCCCTGCACGCCCGGCGTGTGGCAGGTCTTGCAGTCGCGCGTGTCGGTGCGCCGCAGGCGCATGAAGGTCTCCTGGTTGCGGCCCCCGACGCGGTCCACCGTAACCGCGACGACCGGGCAGCCGGCGCGCTCGGCGCGCTTCACGTGGTGTTCGGCAATTTCCCATTTGGGCGAGGCGTAGAGCTGGAACCAGATCGGCGCGCCGCGCGCGGAGGTCGCGTCCTCGACCGAGGTGCTCGCTGCAGTCGAGAGCATCTCGAGGTGCCCGCCCGCTTTCGCGGCGCGTGCGACCGCGGCCTCGCCCTCCGGGTGATACGCCTTGTTGCCGCCGGTCGGGCAGACGAAGATCGGGTTCGGATACTTCACGCCGAAGATCTCGACGCCCGTGTCCACTTTGGTGACGTCGACCAGGCGCCGCGGCCGCAGATAGTATTTGGAGAAGGCCTCGCGGTTCGCCTTGAGTGTCGCCTCGGCGTCGATCCCCGCGGCCATGTACCCGACGTGCGCCGGCGGCACGTTCTTGAAGAACACCGGCTCGAAATCGAACACGTTGATCGCATCTTCGGGTTTCCCGATGAGCGCGGCTACCGCCTCGAGCTGCTCGAGCTTGGAAGGCCGGTCGACCCCGGCGAGCGCCAACGCCGGCGAAGCGGCGAGCGGGCTCGCGGAAAGCCATTTCAGAAGCCGGCGGCGGTTGTCGAATTGCGGGTCGAACGATGGCATGGTTCCCTCCTTTTTGTTGGCTACTCTCAGTCTGCCTTGATCTCCGCCTCGCGGATCACCTTCGCCCAGCACGTCGTAGCCGGGCACGCCGGCTTCGTCTACGGTGGGCACCTCGGGCGCGAGCGCGCTGCGCTTCTTCGATGACACCGCGAGCGCCTTGGAACAGCGCGAGAACGGCTCTCATTGCTCGGCCTTCACGCCGGCGGTGGTAATGACCTTGGACCATTTCGCGATCTCGTCGGCGAGGAAGGTGGAGGTCTGCTCCGGCGTTCCACCTACCGGCTCGATCCCGATCTCACCGAACCGGCCCTTGATTTCCGGCGCGTTGACGACTTTGTTCGCTTCCTGCGACAGCCGGCTGATGATCTCGCGCGGCGTGCCCGCAGGCGCGAGGAACATCACCCAGGTCGAGGACTCGAGACCCGGGCCGCCCGCTTCGGCCATCGTCGGCACTTCGGCTGCGCCCTGGATGCGCTTGCCCGAGAACATGGCGAGCGCCTTGATCTTGCCGCCGCGCACGTGCGGCATGAGCGTGCTCGGCACGTCGACGAGGATCTGGATGTCGTTCGCCTGCAATGCGAGCAGCGCCGGCGCCGTCCCCTTGAACGGGATGTGCACCATGTCGACGCCGGCCGTCTGCTTGAACAATTCCGTCGTGAGGTGCGCGGCAGCGCCGATGCCGGAGGAACCGAAATTCACCTTGCCCGGGTTGGCCTTGGCATAGGCGATGAGTTCCCTCGCGTCCTTCGCCGGAAAATTGTTGTTTGCGGTCATGATCAGCGGGGCGATCGCGGGGAGCGAAAACGGGATGAAGCTCTTTACCGCGTCGAAGGGAAGCTTGCCCTGGTACAGCGTGGCGTTCGCCGCGTGCGCGGCGATGACAGTGAGGATGCTGTAGCCGTCGGGGGCGGACTTGGCGACGATATCGGCACCGATGATCGAGTTGGCGCCGGGCTTGTTCTCGACCACGATGGCCTGCCCGAGCGCGGCCTGCATCTTCTGCGTCACGACGCGGGTCACCACGTCCGTGATCCCGCCGCCGGTGTAGGGCACGATCCAGCGGATCGGCTTGTTGGGGTAGCCCTGCGCCTGAACGGCCGTGGCAACGGCCAACAGGGCGGGAACCAGGAATGCTTTCTTCATAGGAACCTCCGTTCATAGGAATCTCCGGGACTTAAATATAGCCGGGTCCCTCGGTACTGAGGTTTTCCTTGCGGCTTTCGCGGCCATGCGCGCGTTTCCCCGGTCCGAAGGGACCTCAGGCTACCACCCGGCGCGCCCTGCGGGAAGCCGATTTGCGGTATAACCGCGCGTCGGCGCGGGCGTCTCGTAGTCTCGTATCGTCTCTCGCGCCATCCACCAAAACCGTCCCCAGGAGAAATGCATGGACCCGCTGAAATCGCTTGGCTCGATCGATCCCGCGCGCAGGGCGTTGTCGCTGCTCGAGGAATTCAGGAACTTCGCCCTGAAGGGCAACGTGATCGACCTCGCCGTCGGGGTCATCATCGGCGCCGCGTTCGGCAAGATCGTCGATTCACTCGTCAAGCAGATACTCATGCCGCTGATCGGCCTGGTGCTTCCGGGCGACCAGGGTTACCTCGGCTGGAAGATCGCGGTGGGCGCAAAGGAAGTCCCCTACGGACTGTTCCTCGGCGAACTGGTGAACTTCGTCATCGTCGCCTTCGCGCTGTACCTGTTCATCGTCAAGTTTCTCGGCTACATGATGAAGGCGAAACAGGCCGCTCCGGCTGCGCCGCCGGCGCCGTCGAAGGAGGAGGTGCTGCTTGCCGAGATCCGCGATCTGCTCAGGGCGCAGCGGGGCTGAGGCGTTCAGCCCAAGATTTCTTTGTTCGGAGCTTTCTTTTGGTAGCTCGCATAAGCTCCGGATTGCGTTGAAGGAAGGTAATCGGTTGCCACTCTCAGGCTCAACGCAGTTGCAGTATTGAACGCGAGAGTGCGATCATTGTCCCTAAGCTGGCAGGTGGTACGGTACTGGGTAACGTGATTGCCGGCACGGTCTGACCTTGTTGGGGGTCGGCCATAACAACAACAACGATAGGCAGGAGGGTGGAGCTTCACGCGCTGGGAGGGAAGGCGTCGTGGCTTTCTGTTTTCGGGGTTTGGACGTGTCGGCTGTCTGCCGCTTGGCGCGACAGACGCGGCTAAGCACGCGAAAGCGGTCGACTTCGCCCCGACCATATCCCTCTGCGAGGCACCGGTCGGTCGCACCGACCTATTTTGATCTGAGGCAAATTCCAGGGCGGCCTATTGGGATATCGTTGCCCATACTGTTGTTGGCTTCCCGACCGAGTGCCGAAGTCCCGACCGGAAGTTCTTGCCGTGTCATCACCCCCCCAGGCAACCGGCTCGTCGTCGGCTTCGTACCCCGAGGAGTCCAACGCAATAGCTCCCGCTCACACGCAGCCGCGGGCTGGCACGGTCCATGCTTCTGGCATGAGGACTACCCGCGACCTTCAGTGGAGGATTCATTCAAGGCCGGTGAAAAGCAACAACAGGCAATGGGAAGCAAGGGGCAGATGATGGCGAGCAGGGAGGGCACGTGACCGTACGCATTTTTGGGCACTATGTGTCCATCCCGCTCTTCCTGCTCATGTTTGCGGAAGCGGCGGTTCACGTGGAGGCGGTCTATCTCGCGGGGACGCTGCGCTTCCTGGACCCGCATTTCCATCTGCTTTCCCCCGCGGGCGATCCACAGTTACTGCTTCCGCGCGCCCTCCTGTACGCAATGGTCATGCTGGGGGTCATGATCGCGTTCGGCCTGTACAGTGCGGCGTTGTACCGGGAGACTCGCGAGTACAAGGTGCGTTTCTTCGCAAGTTTTCCGGCCGCGGCCCTGGCGATGATGATCATTTTCTACCTTGTCCCGCAGAGCCTTCTGGGCCGCGGCATCCTGGCGATCAGCCTGGCGTTTTCCCTGCTCCTGACGATGGTGGCGCGGGCAGTGTTCTTCCGCGTGGTCGGCAACGAGGCGCTGAAGCGCCGGGTGCTCGTGCTCGGAAGCGGCTCCCGGGCGGCCGAGGTCGACGTCTTGCTCGGCAAGCTCGGCTCGAGCGCGGGTTACCACCTGGTAGGTTTCATCCGGTGCGGGGATGAGCAGCCGGGCGTGGACCGATCCAAGCTGTTGGCGGGCGACTGCAAATCGTTGTACGCGCTCGTCCAGCAACACCGCGTCAACGAGATTGTGGTTGGGGTGCGGGACAGGCGCAATGGATACTTGTCCATGGAGAAGCTCCTGCAATGCAGACTAGACGGGGTCAACGTGGTGGACCTGCCGACCTTTTTCGAACGCGAAACCGGCTACGTGCAGCTCAACTCGGTGAGCGCCAGCTGGATGGTCTATTCGCAGGGGTTTGCCAAGAACGGGTTCCACAAGCTCGTGAAGCGCATATTCGACATCGGCGTGAGCGCGGCGATGCTCTTCGCCGCCCTGCCGATAATGGTGCTGGCGGCGCTGGCGATCTGGCTTGAGACCGGCCGGCCGATTCTGTATCGGCAGAAGCGCACAGGCGAGTCCGGGCGGGTGTTCGAAATCCTGAAATTCCGGAGCATGCGCAGCGACGCGGAACGGGACGGCGTCGCCCGATGGGCGCAAAAAAACGACGATCGCATTACACGGGTGGGAAAATTCATCAGGGCGACGCGCGTCGATGAGCTGCCGCAACTCGTCAACGTCCTGCGGGGGGAAATGAGCTTCGTCGGTCCGCGACCGGAGCGGCCGCCGTTTGTGAGCGATCTCAGCGGGAAAGTACCCTACTACGCAAGCAGGCATTCGGTTAAGCCCGGCATTACCGGATGGGCCCAGGTTCGCTATCCCTACGGATCCTCGGTGGATGATGCCATATGGAAGCTACAATTCGATCTTTATTACGTGAAGAACCACTCCCTGTTTCTCGATCTGCTCATTCTCGTCCAGACAGCGCACGTGGTTTTGTTTGGCCGGGGTGCGCGCTAGGTGTAACCTAGCGGGTTCGCTCGCGCCGTTTCAGTCGCGGACAACCCTCCGGAAGCCGACGCATGACCGGAGATTCGCATTTCTAGTGCCAGGATGGGGTGCAGCAAGGAGAGATAGATGAAAGGTTTTCGGTGGTTTGGAATATCTGCGGTGGTACTGATGGGAGCCGGCTGCGCGCTTTTCGATGCGGGGATTTCGCAGCAGCCGGACGTTCAGAGTGAGGCGCCCACTCCCGAGGACTACCGCATCGGCGTGGACGATCGGGTACAGGTAAGCGTCTGGCGCAACCCAGAGTTGACCGTGACCGCCCCGGTGCGGCCCGACGGAAAAATCTCCGTGCCGATCATCGGTGACATCCAGGCGGGCGGCCATACGGCGAGCGAGGTGGCCGAAAGCGTCAAGAAGCGGCTCGCCGAGTACATTCGCGAGCCCAACGTTGCGGTCATCATTACGGAATTGCGATCGCACGAATTCCTGACGCGCGTGCGCGTGACCGGCGCCGTGCGCACTCCGCGTTCGATGCCCCACCGCCAGGGAATGACCGTGCTCGATGCGGTGCTGGAAGCCGGGGGCGTGAACGAATTCGCATCGCCGAATCGGGCCAAACTCTACCGCAAAGTCAAAGACAAGACGGAAGTATTCGAGATTTCGCTTGGCGACATACTCGCCAAGGGCCGGCTTGAGACCAATCTGGTGCTCAGGCCGGGTGACGTGATCACGGTTCCCGAGAGGCTGTTCTAGCCGGACAGCCTGCCAAAGGGCTTTCAGGGGCACATGATGCAGATACATCCGGAACAGATTGCAAGAACGCTCATCAAGGAAGCATTCATTTCACGGCGCGTGGTCGTGGGGATATTCGTTCTTGTAAACGCGGTGCTGCTCGCGACGGGATTGACGTGGCCGAAATATTTTGCTGCATCAACGACCATTCTCGTGGAAGAGAAGAACATCATCCAGCCGCTGATGCAAGGCGCGGCCGTGGCGACCGATGTCAGTGGCCTGAACAGGAACGCGAGCGAGCTCATCTACGGGCGCAGGATCATGGATCGCATCATGGAGCACGGCGGCTGGTTGGACAAACACCCGAGCGCCGAGGAGCAGGAGTCCCTCGTCGAAGGGATCAAGAAGCGCACGGCGGTCTCCAACCTCGGGAAGAACCTCATCAAGATCGAATACCGCGACACCGATCCGGAGCGGGCGTTTCGAGTGACGCAGAAGTTCGCCGAGCTCTTCATCCAGGAAGGCGTTGCCACCAGGGCGGCCGAGACCCGGGCCGCATACGATTTTATCGACAAGCAGGCCCGGGAATACGAGGCGAAGCTCGCCCAGAGCGAGCAGGAAATCAGACAGGCGCGCGGATCGAACCTGGACGCACGCCCCGTCAGCGAAAGTGAGCTGAGCGCACGGCTGGCCGCGCTCAACGCGCGCATTGAAACTACGACCATGGAACTGAGGGAAGCGGAGATCAGGCGCGCCTCCCTCGAGCGGCAAGTATCCGGCGAAGCGGATGTTACCGCGGGAATTACGCGCGAGGGCCAGATGCGGTCGCGTATCGGCGAGGCGCAGGCAAGGCTCGACACGCTGCGGCTCAGCTACCTCGACACGCACCCGGACATCGTTCAACTCAAGCTGCAAATCCAGGACCTGACGAAAGGGCTTGATTCCGAGCGCCAGCGGCCCAACCAGGGCGAACGTGCCGGCCGCGGGGAAATGAGCGAATCGGCGATGAATAGTCCGATCTATCAGCAATTGCGCCGCGAGCTGTCGCAAGCCCAGGTTACGGTCGATGCGCTCAAGGCGCGTATCGCGGAGTCGCAGCGCCTGATCCGGGAGGAGGCGCAGCGCGGCAAGGGCTTGCGCAGCGGCGATGCTCGCCTGACCGATCTGGCACGCGACAGTCAGATCAACCGCGAGATTTATCAGGATCTCCTGCGGCGTCGCGAAAGGGCGCGCGTCTCGATGAGCCTGGACGACGACCGCCAGGGATTGACATTCAACATTCAGGAACCGGCGACTCTGCCGCAAGCCCCCAAAGGGCCGCGATTCTGGCAATTTGTGTTCGGCGGGCTTGCGCTCGGGATACTGGTTCCTTTCGGGCTGCTTTACGCCCGGATGCACGTCGACCCGCGAATCCGCATCCCGGACTCCATCTCGAAAGTGCACAATGTTCCGGTCCTGGCCACCATTCCCCATCTTTGGACACCGGACGAACTGAAGGATCTGAGAGCGGAATTCCCGGTACTGAAGGTGGCCCTGGTGTCGACCGTAGCCGTGTGTGCAATCATTTCTGTGCTGCGCATGGTCCAGGCGCTGTGATATGAGCAAGATCGAGAAGGCCCTCAACAGGGCCCGCGGGGAGCACCGCCACCAGCCGGGCACGGGACCCGATTCCGCCGAAGACCGGGAGCCCCTGCGGGGGACGGCCCTGGTACCGGAACCGAGAGGCGAGCTCGTCCGGCTCGAGGACATTTCCCGGATGAACCAGAACGACCTGCCTCTTCTCGACGCGGAGAATCTCTCTCGGCACGGGATCATCTACCCGCAACTCGTCGATGACCCGGCGGTTCAGGCGTTTCGCGATCTGCGTACCAAGATCATTCTGCAGGGGCAGGGAGAAAACGGTGTGATTCTGGTCAGCGCCGTGAGCAAGGGGAGCGGCAGCAGCTTCGTTGCACAGAACCTTGCCGCGGCATTTGCCTTCGACGCGGCGAACACCGCACTGGTGGTCGACTGCAATCTCCGGAATCCCAGCCTGCACCGCCTGATCGAGGACCCGTCCACCCCGGGACTGACTGACTACCTGGAGAATCCGGACCTCGATTTGTCCACGATCATCCAACCCGTGGGCATCGCGCGGTACCGGGTGATTACGGCGGGGAGAAGACACGAGATTCCGGCGGAGTATTTCACCTCGGCCAAAATGCGGCGCCTGATCGATTCGGTCCGCTGGCGCTATCGGGAGCGCTTCATCATTCTTGACGGTCCCTCCATGTCGGATATCGCGGACATACGGATTCTTTCCGAGCTGTGCGACTACGTGATCCTCGTCGGGCGCTACGGGCGCGTCACGGGCGCACAGGTCGAGAACTGCGTCAAGGAAATCGGCGGCAAGAAGCTGCTTGGCGTCGTCTTCAACGACGAACCGCGCATTCCGCAGATCAACTGGCGCGAACTCTGGCTCCGGCATTGGCGCATGCGACCCTCAGGGGCCGGCGGGTGAATGAAGCGGGTCGCAACAACGCTCGCGTGGTCCGGACATGCTTCATCGCGTTGCTGTACTTTTCCGCTGCCGGAGGCGCTCCGGCCCTAGCGGGACAGTATGATTTTGGCTTGGGATACTCCCTGTCTCACGACAGCAACATCACCGGAAGTTCCGTGGACCCGCGCGCCGAATGGACGGAGCAGCTGTTCGGCGGATTCGGCTATGAGGAGCACAGTGCCGAGCTGAACGCACGACTGGTGGCGCAGGCGGAAAAACGTCACTTCGTTCGCAACTCCTTTCAGGACGATACCGGGTTCTTTCTCGACAGCGCCGCGGTGTGGACGATATCGCCGCGGCAATTCACCTGGTCCGTCGAAGACACCTTCCGCGAGGTCAATCTCAATCCCAGCGCTCCGGACACACCCGCCAACCGGACAAAGACAAATTCACTCAGCACGGGCCCGGAATTTACCTTTCGCGTGAATCCCACCGACGTGCCGGTGATCGGCGCGCGATACGGCCGATTCTATGTTCAGGGTCCCGGGGGAAATAACGAACGCTACACGCTTTACACGCGCTGGCTACACCAGATCTCGGCGCCGACCGCTGTCTCACTCAACTTTGAGGCGACGCGCATCCAATTTGCCCCCCCCGCCTTTTACACCGACCTTTCCCGGGAGGATCTCTTTCTCCGCTATGACATTCTCTCGCCCCACAACCGACAGACGGTCGATATTGGCACCACGCGCCTCCGGCAATACGGAGGACAGGAACTGAACGGCCGACTCGCGCGATATACCGCCCAACTGACCCTTACTTCGCAATCGGCGCTTCGTGCCTTTCTTGCCGACCAGATCTCGGATACCTACAGTGATACGATTCGAGCGGTGATAAGCCCCACGATACCGACGATTCAAACCGACGCAGCTGCGCTTCCTTTCACCGGTTCCAACGTGGCTGCGGCCGACGTATACCACAGCCGCCGCGGCGAGTTTGGCTACGTGAACCGGGGTGATCAATTCGGTTACAGCCTGCAGGGATACCTGCGGCGCGTCGATTACGCGAATCTGCCGCAGGATTACGCCGAGAAAGGCGGGAGATTTTCGTTGTCCTGGCTCTTTTCAGTCCAGGCTCAGGCCTATGCTTTCACGCAGTACATGAGGCGCACCTTCCCCGGCATCGATGAGCAGGACGCGGATCGCAACCGAGGCGTGGGCGTGACCTACAAACTGGGCCGCAGCCTCAGCGTGACGCTGGAGGCCGGACAGACGGAGCGTCAAAGCACCGTGCAGTCGGCGACTTTCGTGGATCGGCGCGCGCTGCTGGTTCTGGGCTATAGTACGGGCCCCCTCTTCTTGCCACGACCCCGGAGATAGGCAGGCATGTATCTCAAGCATTTTGGCTTAACCGCGCAGCCGTTCCGCCTCACGCCCGACATCGGCTTCCTGTTCATGAGCGAAGCCCACACTCGCGCCAAGTCCTACATGGACTACAGCGTGTGGAACCAGGAAGGCTTCGTTGTCATCACCGGAGAAATCGGCTCCGGCAAGACAACGCTGATCCAGAAGCTCCTGTCAGAACTGAATGACGACGTCATCGTCGCCAACATTTTCCAGACACAGCTCGACGAGGTCGAATTCCTTCAGGCCGTTCTGGTGGAACTCGGCCTGGATCCGTTTGATGCAAAGAAAGTCGAGCTGCTCGACATGCTGAACAGGTTCCTCGTCAAGCAGTTCGAGCGGCGCAGGCAGATCGTCCTGATCGTGGACGAGGCACACCATCTGAGCATGAAGGTGCTGGAGGAGATCCGCATGCTCGCAGGACTGGAGACTCAAAAACAGAAAGTGCTCCATGTGATTCTCGTCGGGCAGCCGCAGCTGAAAGAAATCCTCGACCATCCCGGAATGGACCAGTTAAGGCAGCGCATCAAGCTGCGCTGCCATCTTCGCTCCCTGAACGATGAGGAAATCAGCGCCTACATGCGCCACCGGCTAGGCGTTGTCGGGGCGAAGGACAGGACACTGTTCCTGCCCGAGACGCTGCCATTCATCCTCACGTACACGGGGGGCATTCCGCGGCTGATCAACACCCTTTGCGACATGGCACTCACTTGCGCTTATGCCGACAGCCTGTCCGAAGTCACGCTGGAGGTGATGGAGTCGGCCATCGAGGAACTGCAGTGGCCGTCTTATGCGGAGCGCGTCGAAAAACAGCGCCTCAAGACACCCTCCCTTCCGGCCGAGAGCGGAATGCTTGAGATCCTGCGCGAGCAGTCCGGAGCCCTCGCGGCGATCGCCGGCCAGGCCGAGAAGATCGAGCATCTCGCGCCGGCGCTTGAATCGATCGGCAAGAGTCTCGCGGCAATCGAGGCACATCTGCGGAACCTCGCGCAAAAGCCGGGCGCGGAGCTGCGATTGGAATCCACGGTCGACCGCCGGAAAAAGACCGGCTGAGACAACATATCCCGAGGACCGTGGTTCTTGCGTGAGCCGCGCCGCGTGGCTGCAGTCAGTCCGCAATTCAGTTCCGATCTTGCAGCGTCAGCGGAGCCGGGCCGCAGGGCCGCATCAGCCGGGAAGACCGAATGGCGCCTGGGAAGGCGGTTGCTTTGACAATCGGATTCATCTCCGTCATCGCGCTGTGCGTTCTTTGCTACGCCTCGTGGCGACTGATTCGCTCGCGCAACCTGCAGTACTGGCTGGGCCCCTATGTCGTCTGGAAATGTGTGCGGCTGCTCCGCCGCAGACCGCCAGACCGTCACGTCCACTTCTGCTTCGCCGACCATTACGAGCCCTACGGCGGCGGCGTGGACAAGGCGCGCGCCCAGGCACGCGTCTCGGAGTGGACCGAGCAATACCCGACCATCGCTGCACGCCATCAGGACAGCTTCGGGAACCATCCGAAACACACGTTCTTCTACCCCGCAGAGGAATACGATCCCGAACTGGTCGATCAGATCAAGCAGCTCTGCGTGAAAGGCTTTGGCGACGTCGAGGTGCACCTGCACCACGACAACGATACGGCGGAGAATTTCCGGCGGGTGATCGGCGAGTACGCCACCACGCTGCATGAGCGGCACGGCCTGCTGCGAAAGGACCCGGTCACGGGAAAAGTCATTTACTGTTTCATCCACGGCAACTGGGCCCTCGACAACTCGAGGCCCGATAGGCGCTGGTGCGGCGTGGACAACGAAATCGACATCCTGGTGGAGACAGGGTGCTACGCGGACATGACCATGCCTTCGGCCCCCAGCGACACCCAGACCCGCAAGATCAATTCGATCTATTTCTGCCGCGGGCGGCCCGGTCGGCGCAAATCCCACGACGCTGGCAGGGACGTCCGTGCCGGCCGCTGGGGCGATGCCGGCGAACTCCTGCTGATCCAGGGGCCGCTCACGCTTAACTGGAAGGAGGCGAAGCTCGGTGTCCTCCCCAGGATCGAAAGCGCCGAACTATCCTACGATGCTCCGCCGACGCCGCATCGCGTACAGCTGTGGGCGGACTGCGGCATCTGCGTCAAGGGCGCCGAGGAGCACGTCTTCATCAAGGTCCACACCCACGGAGCGACGGAAGAGTCCATGCAGATGCTCTTCGCCGAAAATGGCTTTGAGCGCTTATGGAGCGAACTGGAGCGGCTGTACCGGCGCGATGACGGCGGCACCCTGCATTACGTCACCGCGTGGGAAATGTACGCCAAGATCCGGGAGCTGGCCGTTGGCCGCTAGGCCGATCGAGCGCCCCGAGCCGCCCCATGCGCATACTGCACATCATCGAATCGCTCGAATTCGGCGGCGCGGAGAAGGTCGTGATCAGCCTGGCCAACAGCATGGCCGGTACGCACGAGATCGCCATCTGCTGTGTGAAAAAAATTGGGGCCCTCGGACCCGAGGTCGACCGACGGATAAACGTCTTGTGCCTCAACAAAGGCGAAGGCAACGATTACCTCCTGCCGTTCAGACTGGCGTGGATTATCCGGAGAAATGCCTATGACGTCGTGCATACGCATGAATGGGGGGTGTTTCTCGAAGGCGGTCTCGCCGGCTTTCTGGCCCGGACACCGGCACTGATTCACACCGCCCACGGTCCCTATACTGCTTACCCCGATACCTTGAGCTCCCGCATCAAAATATCATTGCGTCACTTGCTGGAACGATTGCTCTCCCGCTGTTTTCATCGGATCGCGGCGGTATCCGATTCCATTCGCGAATACATCGTGCGGGAAATGAAAATAGACTCGCGCATCGTGGTTACCGTGCACAACGGCATTCCCGTCGATGACGGCCTCCTCGGCAGAAAGACCGGAAGCAGCGACGTAGCGTTCATCACCGTCGGCCGTCTTGCTGAAATAAAAAATCATCAGCTCATGCTGCGTGCTTTCCACGAGATCCTGAAGTTGGGCACCCAGGCCCGGCTGATCATCGTCGGCGACGGTCCCGAGCGTGCAAGCGTCGAAGGCTACCTGCGCGTGAACCACCTGGAGAGCAAGGTGAGCCTTCTGGGATTCCGATCCGACGTCGGCGAGCTGCTGCGCAACGCGGACATCTTTGTCCTGACCTCGCGCTACGAGGGCATCTCCGTCGCCTTGCTCGAAGCCATGCGTGCCAGTCTCCCGGTGATCGCAACTCGCGTCGGCGGCGTTCCGGAAACTATCAGCGACCGCAAGACCGGGCTGCTCGTCGGGCCGGACGATCTCCCGGGCCTGGTGAAAGCCATGCTGCGGCTGGCGCAGTCGGTGGACTTGCGGCGCGAGATGGGCAAGCACGGCCATGATTTCCTCGTTGAGGAATTTTCGCTGGCAACAATGTCCACCCGCTACGGCAAACTATATTCAAGCTCTGCGGAATTGTGAAGTAATTCCAATGAAACTCAATATTCTGTATCACCACCGCACGCAGGGGCGCGGCGCAGAGGGCGTGCACATCACCAGCATCGTGCGCGCGCTGGAGAAACTGGGGCATCGCGTGACGACGATCTCCCCGCCGGGTATCGATCCTCTCGGCGCCGCCGGCAACGCGCCCGTGGACAAGTCGGACGTATCGACACGCGGCGTGCAAACCCTGTGGAAGTGGGTCAGCCGTCACCTGCCGAACGCCCTTTTCGAGATCGGCGAAATCCTTTACAACATTCCGGCCGCGCGCCGGCTGGAAAATGCGCTGGCCGCACAGCACTACGACATCGTCTACGAGCGCTACGCCTTCTTCATGATCGCCGGAGCCCTGAAGGCCGCGAAGTACAAGGTTCCCTTTGTGCTCGAGGCGAATGAAGTAAGCGGCATCCGCGACCGCGCGCGGCGCCAGACGTTCCGCCGCCTCTGCGGGCTTTTCGAACGCGCGCTGTTTCGCCGCTGTCGGGGGATTCTCACAGTTTCGACCCATCTGCGCGATCTGGTGCTGACCCGCGGGGTGCCGCCCGCCCGCGTGCGGGTGGTGCCGAATGCCGTGGATATCGAGAAGTTCTCCGCCGTGCAGCGCGACGCCACGCTCGGCGCACAACTCGGATTGCAGGGCCGGCAGGTCATCGTGGTGGCCGGCTGGTTCGACCAATGGGATCGGCTCGATTTTCTCATCGAGGCACTCGCCCGCCTGGTGGAGCCGTTTCCCGATATTCGTTTGCTGGTGGTCGGTGACGGACCGGTGCTCGCCGATGCGCGCAAGCGTGTCGAGGACCTCCAGCTCAAGGAGCACGTGGTGTTCACCGGGGCAGTGCCGCGGCGGGAAGTGCTGCGCTACCTCTCCCTTGCCGATGTGGCGGTGCTGCCGCACTCGAACGAGTTCGGATCGCCCGTGGTGATGTTCGAGTTCATGGGCCTGCGCGTGCCGGTAGTTGCACCCCGGCTTGCGCCCATCGAGGATATTCACGCTGACGGGCAGACGGCGCTGCTGTTCAAGCCGCTCGATCTCGCGGAGTTTGCTGCCAAAATCGGCGCGTTACTCTCGTCTCCAGCGCTGCGCCGGGAGATATCCGAACGCGCTTTCGAGAAGCTGGAGCGCGAGCACACCTGGGAGCACAATGCGAGGCAGATTCTTTCGGCGGCGCAAACGGACACTACCTTGCGGGGGCCTTAGGCCGACCCGGAGCTTCAGGATAAGATTCCTTCCCCAGCAGATTTCTATTTCCCGACCCATCCCGATATGTGTGGAATAGCCGGAATCGTTTCGGCGGCGCCAGCCGCGGCAGATCGAGCCCTGATCGAAGGCATGACCCGGGCGATGACGCATCGCGGCCCGGACGCCGAGGGCTATTTCATTCACGGCCATGTCGCGCTCGGCCATCGCCGGCTCAAAATCATCGATCTCGATGGTGGGAAGCAACCGTTGTTCAACGAGGACGAATCGGTCGTTGTTGTTTTCAACGGCGAGATTTTCAATTTCCAGCAGCTCAAGACCGATCTGGAGGCGAAGGGGCATCGATTCCGGACGCATTCCGACACGGAGGTGATCGTCCACGCCTATGAAGAGTACGGCGATGCATGCCCGACGCACTTTCGCGGCATGTTCGCCTTCGCGGTGTACGACCTCGCCCGCGATCGCCTGCTGCTGGCGCGCGACCGGCTCGGCATCAAACCGCTTTATTACCACCTCGATGGCGAGCGCTTGCTCTTCGCGTCCGAGGTCAAGCCGATTCTCCACGCGCTGCAAGGCAAGCCTTCAGTCGAAGCGGGGCTGATCGATTTCTATGTGTCGCTTGGCTACGTGCCGGGCGAACGCACGCTTTTCAAAGGGATCCAGCGCCTGCTCCCGGGCCATACCCTGGTGCACGAGCGCGGTCGGCACGCGGTGCGCCGCTACTGGGACATCACGGGCATCCCCACGCTCGACATTTCCTTCGATGAAGCCAAAGAGCGACTGGAGCACCTCCTGTTGGAGAGCGTGCGTTTGCGGCTGATGAGCGACGTGCCGCTGGGGGCGTTTCTGAGCGGCGGTCTCGATTCAAGCAGCGTCGTAGCCTTCATGAGCCGGATGGTGAGCGACCCGGTCAAGACCTTCTCGGTGGGTTACCGCGACGATCCGGAATCGAGCGAGCTCGAATATGCCCGGGTGGTCGCGAAGGCATTCGGCACGGAGCACCGCGAGTTCATTCTCGAATCGGGGGATTTCTTTGATTCGCTGGAGCTGCTGCTGGAGCACTCGGAGGAGCCGATCGTCGAGAGTGCTGCGGTCGCGCTCTATCAGCTCTCGAAACTGGCGCGCGAGCACGTGACCGTGATCCTCTCCGGCGAAGGCGGCGACGAGATCCTGGCGGGCTATCCGCTCTACCAGATCATGCCCAAGGTCGATCGTCTGCACGCGCTGACCCGCCTGCTGCCGCGCACGCTGCGAGACTGGGTCGGGAAGCGCGCGATCGGGTCGGAGAAGGCGCTGAAATACTGGGACTGGATCGGCACGCCGTTGCGCAGGCGGTACTGGGGAATTTCGAACGACGTCACGGCGTCTCTCAAGAAGCGGATGTACTGCGCGGAGTTCCAGGGGCACGTCGGCGGCATGGTTGGCGACTATTTCGAGAAACTGTTCGGCGCGCTTGAGGAGGGCTCGGACCTGCGCCGCATGACCTACGTTGACCTGAAAACCTGGCTGCCGGATGATCTTCTGCTCAAGGCTGACAAGATGACCATGGCCTGCTCGCTCGAGCTGCGCGTGCCGATGCTCGATCACCATTTACTTGAATTCGCCACCGCCCTGCCCGACCACTTGCGGCTCAACGGCGCGCAGGGCAAATATCTGCTGAAGAAGGTCATGGAGCGCCATTTGCCGCGCGAAATCATCTACCGGAAGAAAAAGGGCTTTCCGGTGCCGATCGCGGTCTGGTTCCGCGGACCGCTGTACGAGCGGGTTCGGGAGATTCTGCTCGACCAGCGCACGCTGTCACGCGGCTATTTTCGCCCTGAGTACATCCGGCGGGTGCTCGAACGCCACCGGGCGGGGGCCGAGGACCTGAGCCGGCGGATCTTTTCGCTGCTCGCCCTCGAGTTGTGGCACCGCAAGTACATCGACTGACGAGAGGCAGGGCCATGGAAACGTCGCGACTGCGGGTGCTGGTCTTCACCAATCTCTTTCCGATCCCGGAGGACCCGACGCGCGGAATCTTCACCTGGCAACTGGCGCAGGAGATCCGTGAGCTGTGCGACGTGACCGTGGTCTGCCCCTTGCCCTGGTTTCCGCGCTGGCGGTTCCTCCGGCGCTTCAAGCAGTGGTACGGCTTCGCGCGGGTGCCGGGCAAGTACGAATTTCGCGGCATGCAGGTGCATTCGCCGAAATACCCCATGCTGCCGAAAGTGTCCGAGCCGCTGCTCGGTGTGCTGATGTTCCTGGGCACGTTCGCGACAGTGTGGCGGCTGCACCGGCGCAAGCGCTTCGATGTGATCAACCCGATGTGGCTGTATCCGGACGCGGTCGCTGCCGGCTGGATCGGAAAGCTTCTTGGTATTCCGCTGGTGCCGACGGCGCTCGGCTGCGATGTGAATCTGTTCCTGGGAGAGCGCGTAAAGCGCGGGCAGATCCTCGCCATGCTGAGCCGCGCGCCGGCAATCACTGCCGTTTCGGAAGCCTTGCGCGAGCGCATGGTAGCCGAGGGAATACCGCCCGATCGCATCTCGACCACGCCCAACGGTGTCGACGCGGACCTGTTCTTCGTGCGCGACAGGTTGAAGTCACGGCAGGAACTCGGTTTGCCGGCCGATGGAAGCCTCATCGTCTACGTGGGAAGGCTCAGCGAGGAGAAAGGTCTGCCGACCCTGATCGAGGCGGCGGGCCGGCTCTGCCGCAAAGGGCGCGAGTTCCGGCTTTGCCTGGTAGGCGAAGGGCCCCTGATGGCGACCCTTCAGGCTAGGATCGCGGAGCTCGGCGTGAAGGAAAGCATCCGCTTCGTGGGCCGCGAGGACCACCACCGCATCGCGGTATGGCTCGGTGCCTGCAATGTCCTCTGCCTGCCGAGCCTGCGCGAAGGGTGCCCAAACGTCGTGCTGGAATCCCTGTCCTCCGGCCGTCCCGTCGTTGCCTCGCGCGTGGGCGCGATCCCGGACCTCGTGAGCGCCGGCACGGGAATTCTTGTGGATGCGCAGGATGCCGAACAACTCGCCACGGCGCTTGACAAAGCGCTCGATCGGGGCTGGAACGAGGCGCGGATCGCGGCGTCGACGAGCGCCTATTCGTGGCGCGGTGCGGCGATGAGGTATCGCAAGGCGTATCAGGCGGCTGCCGGGAAGAAAGCCTGACGTGTGTCTGTCGGCCTCGCACGCTCTGAATGAATGTCGGCCACTATCCCATCCCGAGGCTGTGCGGCACGCCGTGTCGCCGAAGAACGACAGGGCGGGCTGCGAATAATCCGCAATGGGTCGGGGCATGCGGATGTTTTCCTTGGTTTTCCGGGAATTACCGCGCGCCGCGCGGCCTCTCTCCGCCCTGCTCTTGTTAGTGCTTCGGGCCGATATTTCCCACCTTGAACGTGAAATCCTGCCGGCTAACAAGATCGATGGAATGTTAGTATCTTCGAGCAGTACCCCTTGGACGCTGACCCTCTATACAACAAGCCAAGCGCGAATAATATGAGCGCGAATCCGGCGTGAGCAGACGTCCCCGCGAAGGGAGAGCCCAGGGATATCGACGCACAGAGACGAACGACATGCCAGGCGCACACATCGCACACGAGGCGGATCGCAAGAGTTCAGCACGGTACCATGCGCTTGCCCTGCTGCTGGTGGTCATTGCCGGCTCGTTGATCGCCTGTGGCAGTAGCGAGGTACATGTGCCTGCCGCCGTCGCAGGGAGTGGGAGTGGGGGTGGCGGCGGCGGAGGTGACACGACCCGGCCCTCCCAGCCCACCGGCTTCAACGCTACGGCGGCTGGTTCGACCGGCGCCAACCTCTCATGGAGTGCGTCAACCGACAACGTCGGGGTGACCGGCTATATCGTCAGCCGCAATGGAACTCCAATAGCGACGCCCGCCACGACGAATTTTATCGATTCAGGCTTGTCTCCCGCTACGACTTACAGCTACACAGTTGCAGCTCGCGACGCGGCGGGCAATACCTCGACCCCGGCAAGCGCGAGCGTCACCACGGCAAGCGCACCACCGCCGGTGGCCAATACTTACTACGTTGCCACCAACAACGGCAGTGATTCGGTTTCTTGCTTAACCGCTCAAAGCATAAACACGCCGAAGCTCACCATTCAGGCGGGGTTAGTCTGTCTCGCCCCGGCCGGGACTCTGATCATTCGCGATGGAACCTACGCGGGATCGGCCAATGCACTCACGAAGCTTCCAAACGGTTCAGCCGGCAACTACATCACCATCAAGGCGGAAAACGAAGGCAAGGTGATCATAACCGCCGGGCTGGATATGCTCCATACAGACGCCTACCTGATATTCCGGGGCCTTCGTTTCCAGGATTCGGGAGGGCGCAATATCCTGGGTAATCACCTGAAGTTCTTCGGGAACGAATTCAAGGGTGGCTGCGCCTCCGGTAACTGCACCAATACCACGGTCGGCACAAACGATTTCAATGACACCGCGGATATTCTGTTCGAGGACAACTGGTGGCACGGACCGGGCGGACGCTACAACGTGCTGATCTATAACGCCGACCGGGTCGTGGTTCGGCGCGGCGTGATTCGCCATGATGGGGGCTGGACCGATATTAACGACCCCGGCGACCCCGAGGCCGGCTTGAACTTCTATAACTCGACCAACTGTTCCGCGCAGAACGTCATCATCCTCGATTCGAACCTTCCCTACTCGCAGTGGCAGTCGGCTTTCTACAGTGTCCATAACAGTGCTTCCCCGAACGCAAACACTGACAACAGTTGGCTGGGGATTATCTCGCTCAACAACTTGTCCGGCTCCGACGGAGCGGGTCTTCGCTTCGATGGAGACGCGCCCCAGAGCAGCCATGTCGTCCAAGACGCGGTCCTGTGGGATGCCAATTGGGGTATGAATGTGGCCTTTGCCTCGTCGGTCGGCGTGGCTGCGAGCCGTCTTACCATCGGGAAAACATCGGGAAGCGGCACTGGAATAGGCGGCACGTCAGCGGGGACCAAAACCTTCACGAACGTCCGGTTCTTCGGCATGGGCGCGAGCGGTGTCACAGTGACCAACACCGTTACCGGATTGCCGACTTTCCTGCCTCAACAGCTCGGAGGCATCGGAGCGGACATTGTGAATCGCATCGGAACACCGGAAACCTTGCAAGGCGAGTCGGGCTGGAACGTGGACACGGGAGTGCTGGTTTGGCCGTTTCCAAACCAGGCGCGAATCATGAAGGAGCTGTGCACCGACGCGGGCGTTACGCGCGGCTTCTGCCTCGACACCTCCCTCACGAACTACATCATGAACTATATGGGGAACGGCAATCCGTACCCGTAAGCGATCAAAACCCACGGTAGCTGGGACTTCAGAATGCTTTGGCGACGAGTCTCGGACTGCTGACCTGCACAGCGTTACCGCGCCCTGGAGAACAGCAGTACGGTCGATCCTGGCAGGAATATTGTTCGGGGCATTGGCGCCGTGTGCGTTCGGCGCGACTTATTACGTGGATGCGTCTGCACGGAGCAGCGGCAACGGCAGCCAGGCGAGCCCGAAGAAATTTCTCACCAGCGGCATTCTGCTGATGTCGGCAAAGGGCGGCGACACGCTCGTTCTCGCCACGGGAACCTACTCGGGCCCGCAGAATAGCATTACCCGTTCCACGACCCTGCGTAACGGCAAGGCCGGTGTACACAGCGCCTCCGACGCGTATAACGTGATTCGCGCAGCGGCCGACGGCGGCGTGATTGTGACGGGGAGTCTGGATTTGCCGCTGGACTCGGCCTACCTGCAATTCGAAGGGATAAAGTGGACCAGCGCCGACCAGAAGAATATCGTCGGCCATCATCTGAAGTTTCTGCGCTGCGCCTTCAAGAACGGACCCCCGACCGGCAACAGCATGTCGGTGGCCGTCGGCACGAACGACCAGACACCGGGCGCGCACGACGTCCTGATCGAGGACAGCTGGGTATACGGGCCCGGCGGACGCTATAAGCTGCTGGTATTCAACTCCCGGAACGTCGTGCTCCGGCGGGTCGTGGTGCGCCATGATGGCGGATGGCTCTTCAACGGTTCTGATCCGACGGCGGGCATCACGATCTACAACTCCGCCGACGTGGAACTGCAGAACGGTATGGTGATCGACAGCACCCTGTCGTATCCGGCCTGGTTGGGAGGCATCGCTCACGTTCAGAATAACCTCGCGAACACTTTGCCGAACAAGGGTGCGCGCGTGCACGGCAGCATCGTGCTGAATGTTTCCGATATCGGGGTCAGCTACGAGGGTAACGGCAGCATCACGGACGCACAAATCTTCGACACCGTGATTTGGAAGGTCGCCAGATCGGCACTCACGCTGAACGGCGGCTCGCATGCGGTCACCGCGGCGCGACTGACGGTTGGTGCGGTCGCCGTTGATACTGCCATCAATGTGTTTGGCGGCGCCCAATCCGCCCTCGACGTGCAACACTCGATCGTTCACCAGAGTGCGAACAAAGCGTTCACCCGGGAACAGGGCACGCTGACGGAGAGCGGCAACAACTGCTTCTCCAACCGGGGCGGCAACTGCTCTGGGACCGGCGACACCTCGATGAACCCCTTGACCAATGGACTGAGCTTTCTTCCGCGCATCGAGGCAGGCTCGGCGCTGGCGATGGCGGGGAAAGGCGCGAACATCACCACACGCATCGGCGCGAGCGGAACGCTGTTCGGTGCCATCGGGTTCAATACCTCGACCGGCGAGGATCTGTGGCCCTGGCCAAATCAGGACCGTTTGAAGGCCGATTTTTGCGAGGACGGCGTTGTCCGCGGAATGTGCGCCTCAGCGCTTAGCATGACGGACTATGTTTGGGGTTTCCTCGGCTCGGCCTCGCCGATCAGGTCCCGATCATCGCCCTGACCGTGGGGGAGTTGGATGCAAGGCCCAAACCCGGTCAGAATGGCAGCCGAGACTGAAGGGTCGGGCATGGGACTGGGCGGTGTGATCAAGGAAGCGGTGTCGTGGTGCGCTCCATGGGCGCTGGTAGTGCGCGGTCCGGCAGGCGGTGCGCGACGGGTGGCAATGACTTTCGACGACGGCCCTCACCCGGAAAACACTCCTCGCATTCTGGATGCCCTCGATGCACATGGGGCACGCGCCACATTCTTCCTGCAGGGGGACTCCGCAGATCAGCACCCGCGGATGGTTCGCGAGATCGTCCGTCGCGGCCACGAGGTCGGCAACCACGGGTATGCCCACCTGGACGCGCGCGCCGTCGCAAGCGCTGACTACGTCGCAGACGTGCTGCACGCCCAGGCGACGATCGAGGACATCCTGGGCCAGGCGTTGCCGCGGATCTTCCGCCCACCCTACGGCAACGTCACGCCAGGGTCGATGCTCGCGCTGCTGCGCCTGCGGTTTCGCTTCATCCTCTGGTCGCTCGACAGCCGCGATTCCTTCATCAGGCACGCGCCGGCGCTGGTGGATCACGTCGGGCAACAACGCATCGAAGCGGGGTGCATCATGCTGTTTCACGAGGACTACGGCCACACCGTCGAAGCGCTGGCGGAACTGATCGGCATCGTCAAGCAGCGAGGCATGGCGCCGGTTACGGTCAAGGACCTGCTCTCGCGCGCCTGCTGAGGCGGAGTCAGGCAAAATGCAGCGCTGAACCGGCAAGGCTTCCATCATCGCTGCGCCTTACGCCACTGGACCGTCTGGCGCCGCCGCAAGAAGCGCATCAGCCCCCACAGTGCCGCCAGGTTCATCGTCGTGAAATAGAACGGGACATAGATCGCCACAGGCAACGGCCCTCGCCCGATGCGCCAATAGCCCGCCAGTGCAAGGCTATAGAAGCCGATCTGTGCCACGAGCGCCGCGAGATACAAAGGCTCGGGGCTCAGCGCTGCCGACGTGGCCAGCGCCAGGATCAGGAACAGCGGTGCCAGCCAGCGCAAGGTCTTGTGTGAGAAAAATGCCCACGCGAACCAGGACCGCAGCGGGAACAGCGTCAAGGCGTTCTCGACCAGCGTCTGAAAGCCCCCGGCGACCATGCGCACTTTGACCTGAAAGTCGTCACGGATGTGGATGGAGGCGAGCTCGTAGGACCCCGCCTCCGGCTCATAGCGGACACGGTAACCCTGCTTGACCAGATCGAGTGTGATCTGCGCATCGTCGTTGATGATGTGCTCCGGCACCGTCCGGTAGAGATCGCGGCGCACCGCGAATATCTCGCCGTCCGCGTTCGTGATCGTCCCGAGCCGGCTCTCGGCGAATTTCACCGCCGACTCGTAGCGCCAATACAGGCCGTCGCCCACGGAAGACTGCCGCTTTGCGTCGGGTATGATGTGCTTCGCCCCGCATACCCCGCCCACCTGTGGGTCCCCGAAATGACACACCAGTTTCCTGATCGCATCGGGAGCGAAATCGTTATTGGCGTCGGAGAAGACCACGATGTCTCCGCTTGCGCGCTGCACCGCGCGGTTCAGCGCGGCCGTCTTACCGCGGCGCTGCGGTTCATGCAGCGAGATCACGCCTTGCAGTGCGAACAAACGTACGATAGCCTCGGTTGCATCGCTCGACCCGTCCGACACCACAATGATTTCGAGGCGGTCTTTCGGGTATTCCAGCGCGAGCGTGTTGCGGAGCTTGTCGGCAATCACACGCTCCTCGTTGTAGGCAGCAATGATGAACGATACCCGCGGCCAGGATACCGGGCGCGGCACCGATGGACGGGGAACCCAGTGTGCGCACACGATCACCAGCGCCGGATAAAGCGCGTAGTGGTAGACGAGCAGCGCCGCCGAAACGAAGAACACTGCCTCAAGCATCGCGCGTCGCCCCGTATATCGTACTCGTTGGCGAAGACGCTCTTGCGCCGTCATTCCACGCAACCACTTTTTCTATAAGCATTCGCAATCTTTCCATCGTCCCCGCGTCATTCGGGTCATACTCCATGCGCCGCGCGGCGTGGTGCAGGATCAGCGCGCCCGCGAGCGCCGGTACCAGACGCGACGGAATATCGAGCGCACGCATGTATCCGGCGCACAGGGCGGCCTCTTCGCCAGTGAATTGGCGCGGAGGGAACACGTCCTGCACCACCGTGAGAAAATCGGCGCCGCGCTCGATCTGCCGGTTGTAAAGGAACAGATACCAGAGGTCGAGAAGCGGCAAGCCTTCGGGCTCGGAGATCTCCCAGTCGATCACCCCGAGCAGCCGGCAAGAGCGCTCATCGACCACGATGTTCTCGATCTTGAAATCGCCATGCATCCAGACGACCGGAAAATCGGCGTTGGCCAGACTCTTCAGCAGCGTCGCCTCCAGCAGATCGAGCGTGGTGACAAGCGCCGGATAGCGGCGGCGCGCCATCTCGAGCGCCGCACCGAACATCACCTGGAAGCGTTCCGGCGTGAGGCGCACGGCCTGCCGGGTGGCCGAGTGCAGTCGCACGAGGAAATCCGCGGCGTCCCTCGTTGCCACGCGCAATCCGGCGCCCGGCGCATCCAGCGTGACGCCCGGGAATTCCTGCAGCACGAATACATGCGCACCGCCCGCCTCCTCCTCGTAGTAGAAGCGCGGGATCCGGCTCGCGATGCCTGCCGGCAGCGCTGCAAGGCGCGAAAGAAGCTCGCCTTCGCGCCGCCGTCTTTCCGTGAACTCGGGTGAGCGCACCAGCACGACGATATGGCTTCCGTACGTTCCGGGCGTCTCTCCGACGGAGACGATCGCCTTGCCGCCGTTGAGCACGTGGTAGCGCTTGATGAGCGTGCCGGATTCGACTCGCGCCTTGAGACAACCGTGCGCCTCGAGCGTGTCGAGGGCGCATTCGAGCCCGCTGCGCGCCATCGGGTCACCAGTTGACACCAAGGCAAATCCGGGGCTCCAGCGCGGCGCACCCTGACGCCCGAGCAACCAGCGTCGCAGGGTTTCCTTTGCCAGCGACGGATTCTTTGCCGATACGTAACCACCAGGCGGTACCATCTCCGTGACTCGCCCATCCTCGGTGCAGATCAGCGGGTAAAGCGCCATTTTTCGTCCCTCGCCCACCAGCCGTCGTATGCTGCGCGCCGAAAAATACGCCCCGATTCGACCTTGACTGATTTCCGACCACCCGCGCCGCAACCGCGTGTAGCCATAGCGGTTGCGCAGGGCCGCATAGACGAAGCCATCCGGCGCGACCCGTTGTGCGCCCGTTCGCAGCGCCTGCTCGACGGCCCGCCGGCCAAGCACCCCGCTCAGGTCGTGGAGGATAAAACCGTCGAACCCATCGCCGTGTGCCTCCTCCGGAAATGCCCCGTCAGCAGCGAGCCGAGTATTGACCACGCCTTCTGCGCGTAGTTTATCGGCGATCTCCGCGCTCGCCGCACGATTCGCCGGGACCACATGCAGTTCGTCGCACAGCCCGGCCAGCAGCAGCGTCGTGGCGCCGCGACTCGCATCCACACACAGCCATCGGCGCCGCACCGCGCGGGGTAACAGGTATTCCCAACCACCGGCGTTCATCACCTCCCAGCGCAGGGCACGCTTGTCGATCATGCCTCTTCGCCTTCTACGCGCCGCATGTCCGGAGAACAGCTCAGGGAACGCGAGCATCGCCGCGAACAGCCACGCGCGAGCGTGTCCTTCTTCTTCGTGTTCAGGGAATGGTTCATCGGTCCGGCCGGCGCCTCAGACATACAGCATGACGACGCCTTTCACGAAGACGAAGAACGCCGCAATGATGGCACCCATCGTCCAGAAATCCGACCGCGTGAACTTCGGCGGCGTAATCAGAGTATTACCGGCCGCCGCCGTGAGGCCGAGCAAGAGATAGAACGTTTCATACTCGAGTGTCACAAACATCGAACTCATTATGTAGCCGACGACGCTCAGGCCAAGAGCAATCACAAACGAGCGCGGCACCGGATCCTCGATCTCGCGGTATGCGGCAAGCAGGTTCTTGAAGCCCATGTAGATGATTCCCAGCCAGAGAAACAGCCCGGGAAAGCCAGTCTCGCCCATGATCTCGATCGCGGAGTTGTGAGCGATCAACCTGTTCGTGTAGCGCAGAAAATTACCCCGCCCGATCCCAAACACGGGCTGGTATCTAACCATTTCTATGCCCTCGGCCCACATGTCAATGCGATGCTGAGCGGAGTTCTCTGCATCACTTGTCGAAGTCAGATAACTCGGCGCCAAAGCCAGCACCGCGAGCAGCACGCCGCCGATCAGTACCATGCGTGCAAGCGATATACGAAACTTCGTCATCAGAAAGAGTCCGAACACGCCGACCGTCGCCAGGAAACCGCCGCGCGACCCGGTGTAGAAAGTCGCCAGCAAGAGCGGGGCCAGCAGCAGGATCCCGAGCAGTCGAGCGCCGGTTCCGAACGACTTGCCAAGATACTGCGCTGCAAAGGGCAGCGCGATCGTGTAGACGATGCAAAATACCCCGGGACCGTCGAAGATATTGATCCATCGCGTCCTGCCGGCTACACCTGAGCTGGCCGCCTCTACGTCTACCCACGAAAATCCCTGCCCGGCCCAACCTGTGCCACTCGGGCTGTGCATCTGCTGGATACCCTCTACCGCCAGGATCAGACTGAAGAACAACAGCATCAGCGACGCGCGACGAACCTGGGTAAGTGTCGGCAAGCTCACCACGATCAGACGATAGAGGATGAACCACTTCAGGTAGTCCTGGATAAGGTTACTGCTATTGTCTGTAAATCCGTTGACCGCAATAGACGCCACGATCCACACCAGCCACGCGGCGAAGAACTTGTCCTGCGGGCCAAGGCGGAACAGTTCTCCGGCTCGGCCCGTCATCGCAATCCAGCCAATCCATGCCGGATACAGAAAAAGGTCTACACGCATCCCGACGAACGGCTCGATCCACAGCTGGGGTGCGATGAACAGAAAAACGAGGTAGAGGAAGATGAACAGCATGGGTCAGATCGTTCCGCACGGGGCGCGCCGCTGATACCTGGAACCTGCGCGATCTCGCAAGAACGGCCGATCTCCCGCCGGGTTCCCGACATATGGGTCCCCGTCAGGCGGTCACCGGACTTGGCAGCAAATTGCGCTGCGCCAGGACCGCATGCATCGTGTCGAACTCGAAGTCGTCAAGCAAGCGGCCGAGGCGTTGCGCGCATCGCTCGAGGTTGAGGTAGTGTCGAAAGCGCGACAAGGGACTTGCCGCCCGTATCCGGGGCTGCTCCGGATCGACTTCCCAAGGATGGATATAGAAGACGAATTCCTGCTGTTGCCGGTTCAACCGGCGCAATGCCCAACGAGTGAATCGATATGGAAACAACCGGAAGTAACCCCCGCCCCCCACGGGAATCCCGGCCCCTGCGTAGCGCAGCACCGAAATCGGGAACTCCACCAGCCGACCGCGGCCGGGTGCCGTCAAGACGTGCGGCTTGGGTTCAGCGTCGGGAATCCCGTAGCGGTCGTGGCGTATCGGGAATATGCTCGAATCGTACCGGAAGCCCTCCTCGCAGAGAATGTCGAGCGCCCAGAGCGAGCGGCGGGTGATCGAGAAAGTCGCCGCGCGGTAACCGATCACCGGTTTCTGGCATAAGTCCTCGAGTAGCGCCTTGGCGTCCCGCGTCTCGCGCTGGAACTCCGCAGGCGTCTGCGTGTAGATCGGCCGGTGACTCATCCCGTGCGAGGCGACCTCATGACCTGCCGCGGCGATCTCGCGCACGATCTCCGGGTGCTTGCGCGCCACCCAGCCGAGCACGAAGAACGTCGCATGAATATTGCGTCGCGCGAGCATCTCCAGGAGGGTGGCCGTGCTCGCGCCTACTCGCGTGCGAAATCCGTCCCATGAGCTCCGGTCAACGACCCGCGCGAACCCCTCAACCTGAAAGTAGTCCTCGACGTCCACGGTGAAGGCATTTTTCATGACGCACGCCGCTCCCGACTCTGCTTAGCTTGCGAATCTGACGCAACGTTCGCCGACAGCGACGCCGCCCCCAGCCTCCTATTCACGCGCAACTTTCTTCTTGAGAAATTTGACATGCATGGTACTTCACCTGGTGGAGAAGACGAGGCTACGATCCGGTATGGCTACGATCCGGTATACTTGTGCCAAAGTTCCTGCTGGAAGACCCCGCCTCCTTGAGGTCATGATATACGCAAGACCTGATGTGCCCAAGAAGCGCCGACGCTGGGAGGGAAAGGCACACGGATGTCCGCAGGAGTTGTGCTCTCGGGGCTTTGCCTTGGGAAAGTCCGAAGAATTGTGAGATATGTCGAGGTGCAGGCGCCCGCGGACGGCAGTGCGGGTTCCATCGACGCAGCCGATAGATGCCCCCTGGGAGCCGAAGCGGCGGGCCGTTAGTCGCAGGCGTCGCGGAAGCCTACGTGGTCGCCCCCAGGCTAAACGCCCCGGCCAACGGGGGCTCAGGACAACGAATATCGGAATTTTGCTTGAGCATGGCACGTTGTTTGCTTATCATTTTCCACAAATTTACCGCGTTTTTGGACAATATCGAGGACGGGCTATGCCAGCAGAGAGTGCTATTGGTTACTGCGCTTGTCGCTTTTGCGGCACGCGAGTGCGTCACACGTTCGTCGACCTCGGCATGTCACCGCTGTGTCAGACACATATATCCCCAGAGCAGCTCAATCACATGGAACCGTTTTACCCGTTGCATGCGTACGTGTGCAGCGAGTGCTTTCTGGTACAGCTCGACGAGTATGTCGCGCCCGACGACATCTTCAGCGACTACGCATACTTTTCTTCCTATTCCGATAGCTGGGTGGAGCACGCGCGGCTGTACGCTGAGGCAATGACGCGGCGGTTTCGGCTTGACGCGCAGAGCCGGGTAGTCGAGATCGCCAGCAACGATGGCTACCTGCTCCAGCACTTCGTGCGCAAGGGCATTCCGGTGCTGGGTGTTGAGCCGGCGGCAAACGTGGCGCAGGTTGCACAGGAGAAGGGAATTCCGACCACCGTGCGCTTCTTCGGCCGCGAGACGGCACGCGAGATCGCGCAGGAGACCGGCCAGGCGGATTTATTGCTCGGCAACAACGTATTGGCGCACGTGCCCGGCCTGAACGACTTCGTCGCTGGGATGAAAATACTGCTCAAGCCGCAGGGCGTCATCACCATGGAGTTTCCGCACCTCTATCGGTTGATGGAGCGTAACCAGTTCGACACGATCTACCACGAGCACTTCTCCTATTTCTCGTTCTTCACGGTGGAGAAGGTTTTTGCGGCTCACGGGCTCACCCTTTTTGATGTGGAAGAGCTTGACACGCACGGCGGATCGCTCAGGATCTTCGCGCGTCATACTGACAATGGCGCACTGCCCGTTTCCGCGCAGGTCGCTGCGCTCAAACAGCGGGAGCAAGACCAGGGCTTTACCCGGCTCGAGACTTATTTTGCTTTCGCCGAGCGGGTCAAGGAAACGAAACGCGCGATACTGGAGTTCCTCATTGGCGCCAAGCGTGCCGGGAAAACGGTCGTCGGCTATGGCGCGCCCGGCAAGGGCAATACCTTGCTGAACTACTGCGGTATTCGCCAGGATTTCATCGACTACACAGTGGACCGTAGCCCCTATAAGCAGGGCAAGTTTACGCCGGGCACGCGCATTCCCATCTACGATCCTGACAAGATTCGTGAGACTCGGCCAGACTACCTGTTTATTTTGCCGTGGAACCTCAAAGAGGAGATCGCGGGCCAAATGGCATATGTCCGAGAATGGGGTGGGAAGTTCGTCATTCCGATTCCGCGTGTCACTGTTTTCTAGTCCCGAAGCGGGCGCAGTTCGATTGCAACCGGTCCAGATAAATGCAATCCTAGCGAAACGTCAAGTACCAACCATGGCCAGCCTCCATGTCGGGGGCGCGGTCGATAATTACATTCAGCAATTCAACTGGGTTTCGACACATGAAGCTATTTGTTACAGGGGTGGAAGGCTATATCGGTGCGCTGCTTGCGCCAATGCTGGTCGAGCGCGGTCACAATGTCGTTGGTCTGGATACGGGATACTACCGCGATGGCAATCTGTACAGCGACAGTCGGCACTTCCGCACTTTTCCTCTCATGCTCAACAAGGATTTACGACTTATATCTGAGAGCGACCTGCGTGGATTCGACGCGGTGATTCATTTGGCCGAGCTTTCCAACGATCCTTTGGGGCAAAACAATCCGGCGGTTACCTTCAAGATAAATCACGTCGGGTCGGTCGAGATGGCGAAGAACGCAAGACGCGCCGGCGTGCCTCGCTTCGTATACGCATCGTCGTGTAGCGTCTACGGCTTGGGCAGCGGTGAGTTCCTGGATGAATCATCGCCGACAAATCCGCAAACGACGTACGCGGAGTGCAAAGTCTCAGTGGAACGTGATATCGGCAAACTCGCTGATGACAAGTTCTCTCCGGTATTCCTGCGTAACGCCACGGCCTATGGCGCATCGCCCCGGATGCGATTCGATATTGTGCTGAACAACCTGTCGGGTTGGGCCTGGACCACGAAAAAGCTCGCAATGACGAGCGACGGCACGCCGTGGCGGCCGCTCGTTCACGCGCTCGATATCTGCAAAGCGATGTCCTGTGCAGTCGAGGCGCCGCGCGAGACGATTCACAATCAGATTTTCAACGTCGGAAGCAACGCAAGTAACTACCGTGTACGGGAAATCGCCGAGATCGTGGGGAGCGTATTTCCTGGGTGTGAAGTCACGATGGGGTCGAGCGCGGGAGACAACCGCAGTTATCGGGTAAATTTTGACAAGATCACCAGAGGCCTGCCAGGTTTCAAATGCGAATGGGATGCGCGTCGCGGAGCGGAGCAGTTGCGCGAGCTGTTCGAGCGCATTGAAATGCCCAAAGATGTCTTCGAGTTCCGCGCCTTTACGCGACTCAAGCAGCTAGAGTTCCTGATCCGTACGCGTCAGATTGACGACGAGTTCTATTGGCGCTACTGATGATCTTTCGCAATACGAATCTCGACGGAGCGTACGTGGTCGAGCCGGAACGGCATGAGGACAAGCGCGGTTTTTTCTCGCGCACCTGGTGCATGCGGGAGTTCGAGCAGCAAGGGCTGATCCCCAGCATGGTTCAGGCGAGCGTCTCCTTCAATCACAAGAAGGGCACTCTGCGCGGGTTGCACTACCAGGTGCCGCCGTCTCAGGAGGCCAAGCTCGTGCGTTGTACCGCAGGTGCAATCTACGACGTGATTGTGGACCTGCGTCCGAAATCTGCGACCTTTCTGCAGCACGTTGGCGTGACATTGTCGGCCGAAAACCATCATGCGCTCTATATTCCAGCTGGCTTTGCGCATGGATTCCAGACATTTGTTGATGACGCTGAAGTAACCTACATGATGACGGATTTCTTTGAGCCGCGGTATGCACGCGGTGTGCGCTGGAACGACCCGGCGTTCGGAATCGTTTGGCCCGAGGATGAGCGTGTCATCATCGAGCGCGACAACAGTTACCCGGACTTCGGGCCGGAAGTAATTCGGGAACTCGGGCGCGCGCAGTCAGACGAACCGTGCGCGCGTTCATGAGCTCGAAAACGCCCGATCCTTCTTTGTTGTCCATTGGCACGACCGGCACAGCCGCAGTGGCTGCCAGAATTCCGCCGCCAGGCGCGAAACGAACCCGCGAAGAAATGTACGCGCTGATCCGCCAGCTATATCCGAAATGTCGCAGCATTCCCGGTAGTGAAGTACGTCGAGCGCTCGCTGTCGAGCGTGAGTTAATCCCGCCTGATACAGGTTCCCTGTATGCGTGAGATCGTGTTCGCCCGCAAACCCACCGACAGCTGCTGAGTCAATGTACGATCATCTACGAAGCGTAGCTGGCGCCGCAGATAGTGTCCGCGAGATTTCAACGTTGATGCAGGCGATGTATCCGATTTGTCGCAGCATCACCGGCGACGGCGTGCGTCAGACACTTGATCTCGTGCAGCAATGGATACCGCTTGAGCGAATAGAGGTGCCAAGCGGCACCGCTGTTTTCGACTGGGACATTCCGAACGAGTGGAACATCCGTGACGCTTACATCGCCGATAAAGATGGGAATCGGTTCGTCGATTTTCGTGCGCACAACTTGCACGTTGTCAGCTATTCGGTGCCCGTCCGCCGATCAATGATGCTGGAGGAGCTCAAGCCGCATCTGTATTCGTTACCGGACAGGCCGGACTGGATTCCGTATCGAACCAGCTACTATCGCGAGCATTGGGGCTTCTGCCTGAGACACCGAGACCTCGAGCAGCTCGGACCGGGGCCCTTCGAGGTGGTCATTGACTCGACCCTTGCACCGGGAAGTCTCACCTATGCAGAATGCGTCGTCCCTGGAATCACGGATGGAGAGGCGATTATCTATACGCACACTTGCCACCCTTCACTCGCAAACGACAACTTGACTGGTATCGCAGTCGCAGTCGCGCTGGCGCGCGCCCTGCTCAAAGAGCGGCCGCGCCTGACGTGGCGCTTTGTTTTTGGGCCGGGGACGATTGGCTCGCTTGCATGGCTGTCTCGCAACGAACAACATTTGGGACGGATTCGGTCGGGTCTCACCATTGGACTACTGGGGGATTCGGGTGCACTGACATACAAGCGCAGCCGGCGCGGCGACTGCGTCACCGATCGAGTCGCCGAACATGTTCTGCGCGGGCTGGCTCCGACTGCACGCATCGTGGACTTCGAACCCTACGGTTATGACGAACGCCAGTTCTGCTCACCAGGATTTAATTTGCCGGTTGGACGCCTTACGCGCTCTCCGAACGAACAATATCCGGAGTACCACACATCGGCCGACAACCTAGAACTTCTTCAGCCGTCCAGTCTCGCTGAGTCAATCGGTGCTTTGGGTGGCATAATCGCTGTGCTTGACGAGAACCGCGGCCTGCAAAATCTCAGCGCTAAAGGAGAGCCACGTCTGGGAAAACGTGGCCTCTACGGCACCGTGGGCGGGACAGCGCCGGACGCCTTTGAGCACGCGCTGCTGTGGGTATTGAGTTTTTCCGATGGTGAGCACGACCTGCTGGCGATCGCCAAGCGATCTGGTTTGGACTTCAATTTGTTGGCACGCGCGGCCACGGCGCTCGAGAACGCAGGGCTAGCGCGTACCCTGGATGAAGAACAACCGAAGTTGAAATCTGGAGTCCGCATATGAAGGTGGTCCTGTTCTGCGGAGGTCTCGGCACTCGATTGCGTGAGCATTCGGACACGATCCCAAAACCGCTGGTCAATATCGGCTACCGCCCGATCGTATGGCATCTGATGCGTTACTATGCCCACTTTGGGCACACAGAATTCATCCTCTGTCTCGGTTACCGAGGCGACCTGATCCGCGAATACTTCCTTAACTATAGCGAATGCATGTCAAACGACTTCGTGTTGTCGGCCAGCGGCACGAAGGTGGATTTGTTGTCGCGTGACCTGGACGATTGGCGCATCACCTTCGTTGACACTGGTCTGCATTCGAACATCGGCCAGCGGCTGCTACGCGTGCGTCAGTATCTCGACGGCGATCAGATGTTTCTCGCCAACTATGCCGATGCGCTGACGGACTTGCCGTTGGATCAGAGTATCGCGGACTTTCAGCGGCGCAGCGTCGTCGCGAGTTTTCTTGCGGTTCCCCCAGCGCAAAGTTTTCACGGCGTGCAGTCAGACGACAACGGCATTGTCACCGGCTTTGGTCAGATGAAGGAGATCGACTTCTGGGTCAATGCTGGCTTCTTCTGCCTGCGACGGGATATCTTCGAGTACATCGCTGAAGGCGATGAACTGGTGGATAAGCCTTTCCAGCGCCTGATTGCAGAGCGGCAACTCGCCGTGTACCGCTACCGCGGCTTCTGGCAACAAATGGATACGTTCAAGGACAAGATTACGCTGGACCGGATGGAATCCCGCGGCAATTGTCCGTGGATGGTCTGGAAGCCCTCCAAGAATTCTTAACGATAAAGTTTTCATGCTGGATCTCGCATTCAAGGCCAGGAGCCGGACAACCCTCGAAGTCATGTGCATAGGCGCGCACTGTGACGACATCGAGATTGGATGCGGCGCAACTTTGATGCGCCTTGCCGGCGAACGCCCGCTGGCGGTCAGTTGGGTGATCCTCAGTTCCACTCCCACCCGTGCTGCCGAGGCCCGGCGTAGCGCGCGGTTTTTCCTCCGTGGTGCGCGCCGCAGTTCCGTGCACATCGCCGCCTTCGAGGATGGTTTTCTGCCGGCGCGATGGGGTGAGGTCAAGAGTTACTTTGAAACTCTCAAGCGGCTCCCGCGGCCCGACCTGATCTTTACGCATGAACGCGACGACCTACATCAGGACCATCGCATCGCCAACGAGCTGGCCTGGAATACGTTTCGGGATCACCTGATCCTGGAGTTCGAGATCCCGAAGTTCGACGGTGGCCTGGCGCAACCCAACCTGTATGTACCGGCGCCCCGCAGCCTTGTCACCCGCAAGTGCGGGCATCTTCACCGCGCCTATGCCAGCCAGCGCGGCAAGAGCTGGTTTGACGACGAGACGTTTCGGGGGCTGATGCGCCTGCGCGGGCTCGAGTGCAATGCCCCCGACAGCTACGCCGAAGCGTTCCACGCCCGCAAGGTTCGGGTATGAGCGCCGGTCAGCCAGGCCGAAGCCACAACGGCAGGATCCTAGGAGAGAGCCAATGACAACAGTGTTCTACGACTCGGACATGACCGACGACGAACGCCGCGAGCGCGTATATGCGGGCGACATCTTCGTCTACTCGCCGCGCAAGAGCGTGCTTGCGTTTGTGGAGTTCACGCAGGCGATGGTCGAAGCGGCATTCGCTCCGCATAACCCGGAATCGGCACAGCATCACATGACGGTCGAGGCGTTTGCCGATCTGCTTGGAAAGCTGAAGCCGCAATTCATCCATCACCCGCAGTCCAAGCGCCATCTCGAGAATATCCTGACCGAGTTCGGTTGCGACCTGCAGCTTTCCTACTTCGATGTGCCAAGACTGCGTTCGTCCACAAGCGACGATTTCCTGACGAGCGGCATTGCCTATGCGTGGCACCCGCATCGGGACACCTGGTACTCGGCCCCGTCGAACCAGATCAACTGGTGGTTCCCGGTCTACAAACTCGAGGCGAACAACGCGATGGCCTTTCATCCGGGCTACTGGAACCGCGGCGTGCGTAACAATTCGGAGGGCTACAACTATTATGAGTGGAACAAGCTCTATCGCGGCGCCAGCGTTGTGAGCCTGGTCAAGGAAGAAACGCGTCCGTTGCCGCGCGCGACCGAGACCGTGGAAATAGAGCCGCAGCTTCGGCTGATTTGCCCTGTCGGGGGGATGATCATCTTCTCCGCAGCGCAGTTGCACTCGAGCGTGCCCAACACCTCGGGCAAGACGCGTTACAGCATTGATTTCCGCCACGTGCACATGAGCGATGTCGCCGCGAAGCGCGGCGCGCCGCGGTCGGACGAAGCCTGCACCGGGACCACGCTGCGCGACTATCGTCGTGGCACGGACCAAGCGCTGTTGCCTGATGATCTGATCAAGCGGTACGACGACAACGTCGTCGTCGATGGCAAGCTCGTCTACGATCACTCCGGCGAATAGCGGAGGGCGACTTCGGACACCCAATTTTCCTAGTCGGATAACTCGATCCGCGACCCCCGCTTCGGGGCGCATGCACTTCCTTGAAAAATATTATTTAGGCACAAATCATGGCGCAACTCCAAAAACCTCCGTACGTCTACATGGGTGGACGCATCATCGCTTGGGACGACGCCAAAATTCACGTCAGCGCGGAGGCACTGATTCGTGGCATAAGCGTTTTCGAAGGCATTAAGGGCTATTGGCGGCACGATGGTGGTGAGTTTGCGCTGCTGGCTCTACGGGAACACTATGATCGTCTCGTGCGTTCAGCCACGTTACAATTTCTGCCGTTCGCCATGAGTTACGACGAATTTCGCGACGCCTGTCTGAGCTTAGTGCGCAAACTTTTGACGAAGGAGCGGGACCTGTGGCTGCGAACTACGCTGTTCTCGATCGAGGGGCAATGGGGCGAATTCACGGTCACCGATCTCGTTATCACCTCGTACCACCAGGAGAAGAAGCGCCCGGACCCGGTTGACCTCGGTATCAGTACTTGGCAGCGACCGGCAGACACCGCGCTCCCGGCACGTATCAAGTCTGCGGCCAACTATCAGATCGGTCGTCTGGCGCGCATCGAGGGCCGGCGACAAGGATTCACCGAGATGATCCTGCTCAATCCCTGGGGGCGCGTCGCCGAAGGCACCGGGTCATGCGTATTGATCGTGCGAGATGGAAAAGTATTGACGCCTCCGACTTACGAAGGCTGCCTCGAGAGCATCACCGTTAACATTGTCGAAGCGCTGTGTGGCTCCTTGGGCATCCCATTCGAGCGCCGTCCGATCGACCGTACTGAACTCGCGATTGCGGATGCCGCCTGCCTGGCGGGCACCTTGTCGGAACTCGGTCGAGTACGACGCCTCGAAGGACGCACAATGCCCGAATCGTCCCCGGTGCTCGATCGCATCGGGGAGGAATATTGGGCCTGTGTGCGCGGGCAGCGGCGCCATCCGGCGATTCAACTGACACTAGTCTGATGGATGGCGCGTCAGAGGTATTACAGAAAACGGCAATGAGTTCCGTTATCGCAGGCCAGGAGCTCGCGTGCCCACTGGTCTCAGTCGGCGTGCCGGTCTACAACTCTGCGCGGTATCTGCGTTCCGCACTGGACTCGGTGCTGAATCAGACTCTGACCAGCTTCGAGTTGATCATATCCGACAACGCATCGACCGACGACACCCGGGCGATCTGCGAGGAGTACGTGCGGCGCGATGCGCGCGTTCGCTACATCCGCCAAGCACGCAACATTGGCGCGCCTCGCAATTGGAACGTGCTGGTACATGAGGCACGCGGCGAGTTCTTCAAGTGGGCTTCAGGCAATGACAACTGTGCTCCCACGCTGCTCGAACGTTGCGTTGACGCGATGCGGCGCGAACCGACCGCCGTGCTGTGCTACGGCCGTACCCAACTCATCGACGAAAACGCCGAGGCCATCGGTGTGTATGAAAAGGACATCGACGTCTCCGATGCCCGCGCCAGCGACCGATTCGAGCGAGTTCGAAGAGAACTTTCAATGAATAATGCGCAGCAAGGCGTCATCCGCAGCGCGGTGCTGCGCCGGACGGGGCTGGACCGTCCATACCCCAATGGCGACATAGCCTTGATGGCCGAACTCGCCCTGTATGGCCGTTTCCTGCTCCTGCCAGATGTTCTGCTTTACCGTAGACAGAGTCCAGGCACGATCACGGCGATGCGCAGTCCGGCCGACCTGCAGCGTATCTTCAATCCAGAGGCACGTGCGCCGATGAAACTCGTGCTTGCGCGCTTTCATTGGGATCATTTCGTCGGTGTCGCCCGGGCGCCCATTCCTCTGAGAGAGAGACTGCGTGCTTGGGGCCACTCGGTGCGCCATGCGCGCTGGGACCGTTCGAAGCTCTGGAGCGAAGTGTGTTCGCTGGTCCGTTCCGAAGCCACGACGCGGGCGCGCGACGCCTAGTCCTCAGCGCACCGAATCAACGCGATGTCGCCCCATTCCTTGCGTCCATCGGGCGCATGCCCGCTGCG
Organism: Gammaproteobacteria bacterium; assembly: GCA_041490545.1. Taxonomy (GTDB): domain Bacteria; phylum Pseudomonadota; class Gammaproteobacteria; order Burkholderiales; family SG8-39; genus VBDM01. The sequence goes on along the minus strand of JBGPTG010000001.1, from coordinate 13,215 downwards.
CATTGGCCTGCTCGGAATGTACCAGAGCCAAAACCTCGGAGACACCTCGATTCAGATGGCGGTCATGCAGGCACTGCAAGAGCGTTTTGGTCCAATCAAGTTTCTAGGTATCTGTTCCAATCCGCACGACACGGTCCGGACCCACGGCATTGCGGCCGTGGAATCGTCCGGCAACGGCCCATTGGTGGAACCTGAAAATAGCCGTGAATCCTTTTCTCCGGGCATTTCACTAACTAGGTCTAGCGCTGGTGCTTCGCGCTGGTTGCCAGAACCGCTCGCGAGACTGTGCACCATTGATCGCATCGCCGCTTCGCTCGACCTGTTGATCGTTTCCGGCGGCGGGCAGATTGACGACTATTGGGGTGGACCTTGGGCGCAGCCATTTCGGCTGCTGCTATGGAGCGCCAGTGCGCGGCGTCACCGCGTACCAGTCGCGTTTATGGGCGTCGGTCTGGACGAACTTGCGACGCGTCTGGGCGCTTGGTTCTCCGTTCTAGCTCTGCGTATGGCTCGATTCCGTGCGTTTCGTGATTCCGGTTCGCTCGATGCTTTGCAGTCCATGGGCCTTAAAGCGCCAAGCATCGTCTGCCCGGATCCGGCCTTTGGTCTGCGCGCGCTGCCTCTGGCCATTGGCCGGAAGGACACGCCTTATGTCGTTATCAGCCCTATTGCGCGCAGCGCCTGGTCCGGCGCCGAAGGCGCGGAGTACGAGGCGTATCTGGGTTTGCTCGCTGCCGTTGCCGAGCGATTGCTCGAGGCCGGGCTCGCCGTCTGCTTTGCCTGTTCGCAGACCCGAATGGATCCGCGAATCGTCCAGCGTGTTCGGCGAAAGATGACGGCGGAGGCGGCGACACGATGCACATACGAAACGATTGTGACTGTCGATGATTTTCTACGAGTCACGTCCTCCGCACAGTTGGTCATTGCCTCGCGGCTGCACGCGGCGATTCTGGCGCTCGTTGCGGGCACTCCTGTGGTGGAAATCGCGTATTCGCGCAAGGGCAAGCAGTTGATGAGCGATATGCATCTGTCGGAGTATTGCATTGACCTTGGCGGTGCTGACGCCGATGTCGTCACAACGATTGTCAAACGCGCGTTGGCACACGGCTCGGAGCTGAGGGATCGCATCGCCGAACGGTGTGCAGCGTATCGCAGCTTGCTTGGGTCGACCTACGATTTGCTTGGCGATACCGTTGCGCCCGCAATTCGCAGTCGCGCGGATGCGGTCGAGGCGCGGAAGCGCGCGTGAGGTTCTTTGGGATTGGATGGGCGATCTTTTCAGGTGTAACCGTGACCCTTGCAGTTCTCGATGGCTACCGTTGGCCGTTCCGACAGGCTAGAACCATTTCCCCTTCATGACCACTGCAAATCGTCCTTCAGGCATTGCGCGAAATGTAGCCGCGAACTGGATTGCGCTCGTCTTTGTTTCGGCAGTCGCTTTTTTCCTGTCCCCCTTCGTCGTTCGCCATCTTGGCACTAACGCGTATGGCGTCTGGTCACTGCTTGTGTCAGTGGTCGGCTATCTCGGCCTGCTGGACTTTGGTGTTCGAGGGGCCGTGACCCGCTACGTCGCGCGCCATCATGCGGTAGGTGACAACGAAGGATCCTCGTCGATTGTTTCCGCGGGGATGGTACTTTTCGGGTTGCTCGGTGTCTTGGCGATACTCTTGTCGGTGGCCGTCGCGTTTCTCTTGCCCACTTTCTTCAATATTCCTGAACCGCTGATCATCGACTCTAAAATTGTTCTCATCCTCGGTGGTCTCACGGTCGCCGTAACTTTGATTTCAGCGGTGTTTGGAGGCGTCGTTACAGGACTCGAAAGGTTCGACATCAGCAGCGGGGTCGAGATCGTCGTCACTACCATACGAACGGTTGCAATCGTACTCGCGCTTCAAGAAGGATATGGTCTCGTTGCGCTAGCGTACATTCATTTGGCAGCTTCGGTCCTCTACGGTGCCGCCGCTTGGGTTATGGCGAAGAAGTTGTACCCGGATTTGCGACTTCGCTTTCGCATCCCATTGCTGCCGCACATTCGAACGATCTTGTCGTTCAGCATGTATCTGAGTTTGATTCATATTTTCGGCGTATTGGTCTACTACAGCGACGCCCTGGTAATCGCGGCGTTCCTTCCGATCGGGGCGGTGACCTATTTCGTCATAGCCGGCAACCTTGCTGACTATGCATACAAAGTGGCCGGGGCATTATCAAAGATGATGACCCCGCGTGTCAGTGCCCTGACTTCTGTAGGCAGCACCGGTGTGGTGGACGAGATTCTGGGGACGGCCAGAATTGCGACCCTCGCCACCGCGCCAATAGCCGCCATCTTCTGGTTTCGCGGCGAATCTTTCATCAATCTTTGGATGGGAACCGAATACGGGCCGGCATCCGGAGAGGTTCTCCGCCTTCTCGCGTTCGTAGTTTGGCTGGGAGGGGCGCGATTTGTCGCGGCAGCGTCGATCATGGGGGTGAACAAGCATCGCCTCCTTGTCCCCGCTCTTGGGTTTGAGGCTGTATGCAACGTCGCACTGAGCGTTGCACTGGTGAAACCCTTTGGATTGGCAGGGGTGGCGTTGGGTACGCTGATTCCAAGCGTGTTGATGAGTTTGGCATACTTTCCGCGCTGCCTCTCGAAAACGACCGGAGTTCCTGCGAACCTCTTCTATCGCAATGCCTGGCTGTCGCCGACGGTCGCGTGCGTACCCTTCGCGCTGGTAAACGTCTTGTTGGAGCATCTTCTTCCGGCCAAGAATCTGGCCATCTTCTTCATGCAAGTAATGCTGACGCTGCCATTGGTGGCGGCGAGCGCGATCGTCTTGTGTCTGACACCCACGGAGAAGAAGCAAGCCGGGTCAGCAATAAGAAAGTGGTTGCGACATCCAGAATGAGGTTTCAGCAGAAGCCTCGATCCAGCGCGACGGATGCGAAAACTCATCGTGCTGACGGGGCGACCCGGTTGTAATGGCTCACGATACTGATGCCACCCCCGGTGCGCTCGACCCCTCGCGTCGAGTGCCGTTGTTGGATGCGCTGAGGGGTGCCGCACTGTTCGGAGTTCTGCTGGTAAACATGCTTTGGTTCGCGGGTCATGATAACTCGGTGACGGAAGAGCAGTTTGCCAACCTGCCGACCGCGAAGATCGATCGAGTCGCCGACGACGCGGTGGACATGCTGGTGTACGCGAAGTCTATTGGCATATTTGCCTTTCTCTTTGGCGTCGGTTTTGCCATGCAGATGGGCAGACTGGAAGCGAGGACAGCCGGCGCATCCCGCATCTATTCGCGTCGCCTGGCTGGACTACTCGCGATCGGCCTGGTGCATTGGCTTGGCGTGTGGTCGGGTGAAATCCTGCATGCCTACGCGTTGGCGGGTTTTCTCCTGCTGCTCGTGTTTCGCTGGCGCACTGGTGTTCTGCTTGCAGTCGGTCTCCCGGTGGCGGTCTTGGCGCGCCCGCTGCTCGGGCGGCTTCACATGTTGTTCGAAACCGGCACGGATCGTGTCGGATACCAAAGTGATCAGCTATTAGCGGGGCGATTGGATGTATTTCTTCACGGTAGCTACTTCGAGGTTATTGGTACGCAATTGCGCCAAGACTGTCTTCCATATATTGTTTCTGGTGCCCTGATCGCGGCGATCTTTCACGCATTAGGTCGATTCATGGTCGGCGTGGTGGTGGCGCGCGGCCGTTATCTTGAGGAGCCGCATACCTATATTCGAGGGTTCTGGGTGGTAGCTGTCTGCGGCATACTCATTGGATTCGCTGCGCAGCACGACCAGGTTCTCGTCTGGTGGCTCAATTCTGCGGGCTGGGTAACGAATGTTGCATTGTCCCAATTGGCCGGACATATCTGCGATTCGTTCGGTGTGGCGTCGATGACTGCGGGCTATGTCGCGGCGTTTGCTCTCATGTGGCAGGTGCCGGGGATGCAGCGAGTGCTTGCAGGATTGGTTCCCATAGGACAGATGGCGTTGACCAGCTATCTGCTGCAGACCGTATGCAACTATCTGCTGTTTTTCGGCTTCGGCCTGGGACTGATGGGTCGCGTAGGTGTTGCGGGGTGCGTGGCCCTTTCCACAGTGTTGTTTTTCGGTCAGGTTGCTTTCAGCCAATGGTGGATGCACCGTTTTCATTACGGGCCAGTGGAGTGGCTATGGCGATGGTGGACGTACCGGAAAAAACCCATTCTGGTCAGGGTGTGAAGGGGACGCGGGCCCCTTGATGCAAAGGGCATCGCGAAAATCACCTACGGCCAATCTTTGGGGGATGGTAACCGCTATGCCTTTCCCGACGGGCATTTCGATGGGTTTATCATGACTGGCGTATGTCCTCCAAACCGTGCAAACTGCGCCAAACATGAGCTCCACTTTGCAGCTGATCTGCTCACGTGAAGCGAAACACCATTGGATTCCCTTGAGACCGTCTTTATGGCTCTCGTCGACGTAATCATCCCTGTCTTCAATACGCCTCACCGTTTTCTGACCGTTGCGTTGGATAGCCTGCGCGCGCAGACGTTTTCTGATTGGAAGGCGTGGGTTATCAACGATGGATCCGACAAGCAATACACGGTGGAGTTGGAGGAAACGTTAAGGGCTTACGGTGATCCCCGCATTCGTTACCTATACAGCGATCACAAGGGACCTGCCGGGTCTCGCAACGTCGGGATAGTGGAGGGAAGGGCTCCTTACGTAGCCTTGCTGGATTCCGACGACTCCTGGATGTTGCACCATCTCTCGCGCCAGGTAGCGCTCCTCGAAGCAAACGTGGAGATCGCCTTGGTGCATGGCCATGGCGACGTGATCGACCCGGCGGGAAGGCGAATTCATTCCCCACCACTGAAAACGGGGCTGAATGGCTTGAGCACTGCAAGACTTTTTACCGTTATGTTGAGGGAGAACTTCGTGTCGGCATCGAGCGTCGTCCTCCGCCGAAGCGTGCTGGAACAGGCCGGAGGCTTCGATGCGACCTTTCCTTGTCTCGTGGACAAAGAACTCTGGCTGCGCCTGCTGAAGGCCGGCGCCAGATTTTATTACGATCCCGAGATCGTCTTTCAGTATCGCGTTCACCCACAAAACATCTCCAAGAATACCGACCTCTTACTGGCCACCCGCCGCCGAATTATAGACAAAGTCGAAGGTCTCCTACAGGGCAATCCCCTGCTCACAGATGTTGACTGGCCGACGCTGAAACGGGAAATGGTATGCCACATGTACAGGGAAGCCGCCGACGCATACCTTGCACGAGGTGAGTTTCGACGGGCTCTCAAATATAGCTCACCTTTTTACGCCGGGGTGTCGCGAGGCTCGTGCGTGCTTTTCCTACGGGCCTTGTATCGCTCGCTTACAGGCAGGGGAAACCCTGCAAAAGCCTGATCCATGGCGTCTGACCGGCGGATTGAATTTCCTTATCTTTCGATGAACGGGGCGGCCGCGCCAGCAGGCAGAGGGCGGCCGCGGGGCTGATTCCGGATTCTAATTGGGCACAAAAAGCTCCGCTGTGTCGACGACAGTAGCCGTATCGTTGAATCCGCCGGTGATCAGTACGTTGCCGTTCTGCAAAAGCGTAGCCGCATGGTCGGCGCGCGGCGAGCCCATCGAGCCGGCATTGGAAAATTCCCCGGAAGCCGAATCGTAGATTTCCAGCGTTGCGGTGGCGCCTGTGTTGTCGGCGTTGATGCGCCCGCTGGCGATCAGCACGGTGCCGTCCAGAAGGAGCACGGCAGCATGGTCGGTGTGGACCTCGCCCATTGGTCCTGCGGTTGGCGCAAACGCGCCTGCCAGGAAATTTGCCTTGGGTCGAAGATTTCTGCGGTTTGGTAGGCGACCGTACTACTCCAGCCGCCGGCGACAAGTACCTTCCCGCCGGCGAACAGCGTCGCAGTGTGATCGGAAGGACTACTTACTGAGGACGCCGGTAAATAGTGCGTGATTTTGTTCAGGCCGCGTAGCGAACATGTTTTTCGAGGAACAGGTTTCTGATCACTCGGGGCTGCTTCTGGCGACGATGCAGATGGCTGCGCACGGTGGCGATCATACCGGCACCAATCGCGGCGGCCCGCGCAGTCGGCGCGGATTCGCGCGCTGATCGTGGGCAAGTGCTTGATCGCCGCATCGTTTCTTTCATACGCCCGCCGGCTTCTGCGGTGTCATGCCTCAGGTCTTGAGGTAGCGCCCCCCGTCGTCAGCGATACCGTTATGCTTATCCTGGGTCAAGGCACATACTCGGTGGACAGAGAATTTGGCAGGAAGAGGGCCCGAGAGCTGTTGAAAAACCGTGCAAACATTCTGCGTCAAGAGTTGCTCGAGGCTAAGAAGTGGTTCATCTTACGAGGTGCGCCTAGATGACTCTGGGAGGGGTCATGCACGCAACGACTTTGGCGGCCAGGGGGATTCCCAGCTCTTGTGTGCTCTCGCTCGCACTGTTGCTTGCGTCATGCGCCGGCAGTAGCGGCGGCAGCAGCAGCAGCGGAGGCGGGGGAGGTGCCCCAACCTACAGCATCGGCGGCACAGTCTCGGGCCTTTCCGGTTCCGGCCTCGTCCTCCAGAACAACGGCGGCAGCAACCTCCCAGTCCCGGCCAACGGCGCGTTCAGCTTCAGCACCACGAGCAGCGCGGCTTATGCGGTGACAGTGCTCGCTCAGCCCACCAACCCCAGCCAGACCTGCACGGTCACGAACGGCACGGGGACGGCCGCGACCGCGAACGTCACCAACATCAGCCTCTCCTGCACCACCAATACCTATGCGATTGCGGGCACCGTCAGCGGGCTCACAGGTACGGGTCTAGTGCTGAGGAACAACGGCAGCGACGATCTCGCGATCTCGGCCAACGGCGCGTTCAGTTTCAGCACGCCCGTCGCGAGCGCTGCGGCTTATGCTGTGACAGCGCTCGCGCAACCCACCAATCCCAGCCAGACCTGCATGATCACGAATGGCATAGGGACGGTCAGAACGGCAAACGTCACCAACGTCAGCGTTTTCTGCACGACCATGGGCGGCGCGCCGGGTTACCCTGTGAAATTGAGTGCTAATGGTTTGTATCTTACGGACCAGAGCAACCAGCCTTTCTTCATGAATGCCGACGCGGCGTGGTCACTTATTGCGCAGCTATCGCAGGCGGACGCAGACACCTATTTATCGGATCGCGCGCAGAAGGGTTTCAATCTTGTCCTCGTCAATCTGATCGAACACCAATTTGCCACGAACGCACCGGCCAACCTCGCCGGTCAAGCGCCGTTCACTACCGCCGGCGACTTCAATACGCCAAACGAGGCTTATTTTGCCCACGCCGATTGGGTCATCAACAAGGCCGCGGAAAAAGGCATCGTGGTCCTCTTAGCCCCGCTTTATCTGGGATACGCTTGCGGCAATGAAGGCTGGTGCGCCGAAGTGCAAGCCAGCTCTCTGGCAACCATGCGCAGTTACGGCCGGTACGTGGGCAACCGCTACAAGAACTTCCCGAATATCATCTGGGTCATCGGAGGCGACACCGATCCGGTCGCCAACGGCGTAGCGGCACAGGTGCGCGAATTTGTTGCCGGTGTGCAGGACTTCGACACCACGCACCTGTTCACGGCACACAACGCGCGCGATCAGGCGGCGATGGACGTGTGGACGACGGATTCTTGGCTTAATGTCAATAACATCTATACGTCCGGTAACGAGTATCAGGCAGCGCTGACGCAGTTCAACCGGACTGGGGCAAAGCCATTCTTTCTCATCGAGAGCTATTACGAGAATGAAAATGGCTCTACACCCGTCAGTTTGCGACGACAAGCGTACTGGACCGTGTTATCGGGCGGGATCGTCGGGCATATTTTTGGAAACTGCCCTATATGGGGTTTCAACGCACCATCCGCGTCGAGTTTTTGCGCCAATGCGACTTGGCAATCACAACTCAATTCCACCGGATCGACCACACTGGCATACGTGGGCCGGCTCTTTCGTTCGCGGGCCTTTTACATGCTCGTGCCCGATCAGGCGCACTCAGTGCTGACGCTTGGTTTTGAGTCTGGCGACACCTATGCGGCAGCAGCGCGGGCAAGTGACGGGTCGTCGGTCATCGCCTATATTCCCACAAGCCGTACCGTCACCATTGACCTCTCGCAGATCGCTGGCACCTCCGCTCGCGCGTGGTGGTTTAACCCGAGCACGGCGGCCGCAACACTGATCAATACCTACCCCACCTCGGGCACGATGACCTTTACCCCACCGGATGCGAACGACTGGGTGCTCGTCCTCGATAATGCCTCACTCAATCTGCCGGCTCCTGGTATCTGAAGCGCGACCCCAGTTTCGTAGAGTCGATCGAGGACAGAATCATCGCGGACAAAATTTGGTCGCGGAACGCGTGGAGTAGGAATAGCGACAAGGGCCGGGCAAACGCGGACCACAACGAGGTGAACCGACTCAATCCGCGGAGTTGGTCACCAAACGGCGGTTCCGGCACCTGCCGATTGTGGAAAACCGCAAGGTGCTCGCGGTTGTATCGAGCGGCGATCTAACGCACTGGCTGGTGAAGGACCAGATAGGAGAGGTTCAAGAGCTCGTCGACCTTGCTGCTCGGTCCTGACCAGCAAGCCATCAGCCAAACGGCATCTTCACTTCCCATTGGTGCCCAGATTTGCTCTGGTCGGGGAGCCGTTCGAGGCTCGAACAAGAGTGTTCTACAACGGGCGTCGACGAAGGGGTGGCCGACCAGGGTTTGATCCGTTTCCAGTTTGAGGATGTCGGGATGTTGGAATATACGGCACGGCGGTTTTGTTCCGCATGATCTGCTTTGTTTCCTGCGGGAGGTCGTCGACCACTCCTGGAATCTGAACGGCCAGCAAGTTTGAATCGCGCCATGCTTGATCCATGCTCGACTCCGCGTATTACCGAACCTCCCTTCCAGTTCGCGTGCAATACACCGCGCTGACGAGCGTGTTGGCGATCATGGCCTTCGAGACGCACGAGATGTTGGGCGCGGGTTAGGTCTTGCTCGGCATCATGGGAATACTGCAGGTCGCCGTAAGATCAAAGTCGGCGGGCTGTGGAAGACACGGGGCGCGCCCCGCCTCCCTCTCGGTCGACCGTCGAATTTGCCGCCGGGACTACTGGCTCGTGCCGGTTGTAGTGACTGCGCTTGGACTGCTCCCCGCGCCAAACGGCGAGCCGCCCACGGCGGTGAGCGAGCCGTCGGAGCCGATCTTATACGCCGAAACGTTGGTGCCACCGCTATTCGCCACGTAGGCGAACTGGCCGGAGGCGTCGACGGTGACGGACGCGGGACTCGTCCCTGTCAATGCGGGGGTGCCGACACTGGTGAGTGCCCCGTTCGTGGCGTTGATGGTGTAGACCGACACGAGAGCGTCGCCTTTTAGCGCCACGTACGCAAACTTGCCGGCGGGGTCGAAGGCGATGGAGGCGGGATTGGTTCCCGCAGTCGGCGAGCCGATGGGGATGAGCCCGCCGCTGGTGGAATCGATCCTGTAGGCCGAGACAGTGCTCGGAGTAACACCGTCGCCGCCGTTCGCGACATAGGCGAAGTTCCCGGTGGGATCCACGCTGACCGACTGGGGATGGGTTCCCGCGGCGATACTAGGCTGGAGGCCAGTCGTTATCGCGTCGGCATCGATCAGCGTAAGCACCCCGCTCGATGCGTCGATCGCGTACACCGAAATATCATTGGAAGTGAAATTCGCCACGTAGGCGAATCTACCCGCCGGATCGACGGTGACGGAGGCGGGACTGATCCCCGCCGGCACGGTACCGTTAGTCGATAGAGCGCCGGTGCCCGTGATCGCGTAGGCCGAGACAGTGCTCGGAGTAGCACCGTCGCCCCGGTTCGCCACGTAGACGAACCGCCCGGAAGGATCCACGCTGACGGAGGCGGGACTGATCCCTGCCGGCACGGTACCGTTGGCCGATAGAGCGCCTCCGGTGATCGCGTAGGCCGAGACAGTGCCCGGAGTAACACCGTCGCCGCCGTTCGCGACATAGGCGAAGCGCCCGAAGGGATCCACGCCGACCGACCTGGGAGCGGTTCCCGCGGCAACCGCCGAGCCGATTGGGGTGAGCGCGCCAGTGCCGGCGGTGACGCCGGTACCCGAATCGATCGTATAGGCCGAGACGTCGCCCGAGACGGAATTCGCCACGTAGGCGAATTCCGGCGTGTAGATGAGCGGGGCGCCCTTGGTCATGGCCATTGCTTGATTTTTCAGGCGGCCCATGATCTTGCGCACTGCGGTCAGGCCCCCGCTGGTGTCGATGGTGTAGACCGAGATGTCGTCGGAGCCGACATTCTCAACGTAGGCGAGCTTGCTGAAGGGATCGATGGCGATGCCGACCGGAAGGTTTCCCGTCGCTATGGCTGCTGCGCCGGTGGGGCTGAGCGCCCCGGTCAGGGCTTCGATGTTGTAGGCCGAGACACTGCCCACGGTCCCCCCATTTTGGTTCACGACAAAGGCGAACTTCCCAGAGGGGTCGACCGCGACGGACCGGGGACCGATTCCCGTCGCCACGGCGGCGCCGATGGGGTTGAGTTGCCCGGAGGTGTCAGTCTTGTAGGCCGAGACGTTGCCGGAGTTGAAATTCGCCGCGTAGACGAACTTCCCGGAAGGATCGACGGTGATCCAGACTGGTTTCTGCCCTGCCACGAAGTTCACGCCATTGCAGTTGATCCCGCCAGTACAGCTGACCTGAGTAAGCGCTCCGCTCGAGGGGGTGATGCTGTAGACCGAGATGTCGTTGCTGTTTCCATTCGCCACGTAGACGAACCCGCCCGAGGGATCGACGCTGAGGCTGGTGGGATTGGTTCCGGCCAGTACGGCCGAGCCGATGGGGCTCAAGGCCCCGGTCGCGGCATCGATGCTGTAGGCCGAGACGCTGCCGATGCCGGGGTTCGCGGGGCCGGAGTTCGCGACGTAGACGAAACGCCCGGTGGGATCCACCGCGATCGACTGGGGATTGTCCCCTGCCCCGGCCACGCCCAGACTCGTAAGCGCCCCGGTCGCGGCATCGATGCTGTAGGCCGAGACCGTGCCGGAGGTTTCATTCGCCACGTAGACGAACTTGCCCGAGGGGTCGATGCTGACGGCGTTGGGACCCCTCCCCGCCGCAACATAGCCCTTGTGGCGCAACTGGCCGGTCGCGGCGTTCACCGCATAGATGGAAACGGTGTTGTCGCCGAAATTCGGCACGTAGGCGAAACGCGCCGTGGGTGTAGCGCACACCACGCTGACGTTGGCGACATTCGCGCTCACCACCGTCCCCGCGCCGTTCAAGACTGTGCACGCCTGCTCTGGGACCGAAGGCTGCGTGGACGCCGTCACGGTATAAGTCGCGCCGCTCGCAACCGGGGTGACGAAGGTGAAGCCGGTGGCGTTGGCCGCGACCGGGAGGTTCTCGCTGCGGTTGTGCAGCACCAGGCCCGTCCCCGTGAGCCCGCTGATCGTGCCCCCGATCGTGTAGGTGTTGGTCGTGCAGACGATGCTGACGCTGGCGACGTTGGCGTTCGTCACGGTGCCCGAGCCGCTGGGTAGCGGGTTGACCGCGCAGGTCTGCGTGGGAGTGCTGGGCTGCGCGGAGACGCTCACGGTATAAGTCGCGCCGCTCGCAACCGGGGTGACGAAGGTGAAGCCGGTGGCGTTGACCGGAACCGGGAGGTTCTCGCTGCCGTTGTGCAGCACCAGACCCGTGCCCGACAGCCCACTGATCGTGCCGCCGATAGTGTAGGTAGTGGTTGTGCAGGCGATCGAGACGGTAATGACGTTGGCGGCCCCCACGGTACCCGAGCCGCTGGTGACGGCGCAGGTCTGCGTGGGAGTGCTGGGCTGCGCGGACACGGTCACGACATAACCCGCACCGCTCGCAACGGAAGTGAGGAAGGTGAAGGTGGTGGCGTTGGCCGCGACCGGGAAGTTCTCGCTGCCGTTATGCAGCACCAGACCGGTACCCGTGAGCCCGCTGATCGAGCCCCCGATCGTGAAGTTGGTGGTCGTGCACGAAATGCTGACGGTGACGTCCGCGCCTCCGACTGTCCCCGAGCCGCTCGAGACTGTGCAGTTCTGGGTGGGGCCGCTGGGCTGCGTGAACACCGTCACGGCATAAGGCGCACCACTCGCGATCGGCGCGCTGAAGGTAAAGGCGGTGGCGCCGGCGGCAACCGTGAGGTTGTTGCTGCCGTTGTTCCGCAGCACCAGACCCGTACCCGCACCCGAGAGCCCGCTGATCGTGCCCCCGATCGTGTAGGTGTTGGTCGTGCAGTTGATGCTGACGCTGCCGACAGTCCCCGAGACCGTCCCCGCGCCATTCGTGACCGTGCAGGTCTGGGTGGGCGTGTTGGGCTGCGTGAAGACGCTGACGCTGTATGTCGAGTTGAACGCAACGTGCGTCGGGAAAGTAAAGGTGGTGGCGTTGGCCGCGACGGTGAAGTTCTCGGTGTTGATGCCGAGGTCATAGGAGTTCCGCAGCACCAGACCCGTGCCCGTGAGCCCGGTGATCGTGCCCCCGACCGCGTAGGTGTTGGTCGTGCAGGCGACCGTGACATTGATGACGTTCGCCCCGGCGAGCGTGCCGCCGACGCCGTTGGGACTAACCGTGCAGTTCTGCTGAAGTGGCTGCACGAACACGCTGACGGTGTAGGGTGAGCCGTCGAGGAGTGCGGGGAACACAAAAGGTCCGTCCACGACGCCAGACAGGTTGAGGGTGGTCACGCCTGAGGTCAGTCTCAGGGTAAAGCCGAGGCCGTTGGAACCGCTCACCGTTCCCCCAACCGTAAAGCTGTTCGTCGCGCAGGAAATGCTGACATTGTTGACGATGGCATTCGTCACGGTACCCGAGCCAGTACCCGAGCCGCCGCCGGTGACCGTGCAGGTCTGACTGAGACCGGTGGGCTGCGCGGACACTGTCACGGCATAGGTCGCGCCGCTAGCGATCGGCGTGGCAAAGGTAAAGCTGAAGGGCCCGGTCTTCGCGATCGTGATCTCATCGCCGGAATTGTTGTTGTTCCGCAGCTTCAGACCCGTACCCGCGAGCCCGGTGACGGTGCCCCCGATCGTGTAGGTGTTGGTCGTGCAGGTAACCACGACATTGTTGACGATGGCATTCGTCACGGTACCCGAGCCAGTACCCGAGCCGCCGTCGGTGACCGCGCAGGTCTGGGTGGGGTTGCTGGGCTGCGTGAGCACCGTCACGGCATAAGGCGCACCGCTCAAAACGGGCGTAGTGAAGGTGAACGGGT